>JANMFT010000214.1:0-10372 GCA_031374255.1 Limoniibacter sp.
TCATTGGGTTTGAGCTCAAGCGCTTTACGGAAAGCAGGCTCGGCTAGTTCCCATTCGTCCAAGCGCTCGTGGGCAATGCCGCGTTGGTAGTGTAAATTCCAAGCCTCTGCTTGCGTTGGCGAAACAGCGGCAATTGCTTCATCAAACAAGGTTGCGGCACTGCGATAATCCTTGGCGCGGGAATGAATGCCGCCAAGCGCAAGATAGGCCCGCACATCGGTCGGGTCTTCAGTGATGATTGAGCGCAATTGTGTTATCGCCTCGGCGTTGCGCTCTAAATCTGTCAAGTTTAGTGCCTGCTGCAAATGCGCTAATCTATAAAGTGGCGCGCCCTTTTTGATCGACGCAAATTGTGTCACCGCATCGGCATTGCGGCGTAGGCGCTCCGAAAGGCGGCCAAGCTCGTAGCGGATCAAGTCTTCGTTTGGCGCGAGATCTGCCGCCATTTTCAAATAACGCTCGACAAAGGGTTCTGCGCCCTGACGGTTGATAGCCATGCCAAGAGTAAACAAAACTTCAGCTGTGCCTTGTTTGGCATCAGCCACCAGCGGGCTTGGGGCTTTGCCGTCCATGATTGCAGTGCGAACGAACTCGAACATAGGGCGGTTTGGCGCAATCTCTTGGCCTTTCTGCAACACTTCAAATGCGCGGGCGTTTTTACCATCACGCGCCAGAAAAATTGCATAAGTCTCGATCAAACGAAGATAAGCGTCGGGCGCAGATTGCATAGCATCAGCATTTTTAAATGCGATGTCGTAGGCCTTTGCCGCCTCAGCTTTTTGGCCTGCGGCATCGGCAATAAAAGCGGCATGCGCTTGTTTGAAAGGCGCAAACCATTCAGGACCGGTCAGCGCGTCAAGTGCTGCAAGTGCCTCTTTGGTTTTGCCTGCGCCCTGATCAGCCCAAGCGGAAATCAACCCTATAATCAAACGATCAAGATCAGATGGTTGCGGGGTTTTAAGGAGGTCTTTTACCTCCGCAAATTTACTCTCTTTGATAGCCGACACGCCCAAAAGAAGCCGTGCCAAACGATCAATGTCTGCCTGATCTTTCAGCACTTCGGCCAAAGGTTTGGCTTTGGCATAATCACCGGTTGAAAGATGGGTTAAAAACAAGGATTGCTTGACGGCCAGATTGTCAGGATCAAGAGCCAGAGCTTGATTATAAAACCTAACTGCATCTTCGCGGTCATCATCGGCATCGGCAGTCAGGCCAGCCAAGAATGACCCTGAGAATGTGGACGGCAGCGGCGCTGGAACCTCATTTACAGCTGCAAAAGCCGGAACAATCAGAACCGTTGCAACAATCGTAGCGCCAAGGAGCCTTTTTAGATTAAAACGGAAAAACGCCAAAATCATCCACCTTCAAAAGTGTTTTACGTAAATTACGAGTCAGACATTCTAACCTAACCATCGTGGCTTAAGAAGGGCTTGGCTTCAACCGGTTATGAAGGCCAAATCCAGTCTAACTCACGCGCTGAACGCAATAATCAATCACTTCAAGGAGGGCGGCCTTTTGCGGCGTGTCATTCAAAGGCGCCAGCGCATCGCGTGCAACCTGACCATAGCTGATTGCCCGTGAAATAGTGTCAGACAAAGTGCCGTGTTTACGCATCAAACCAGTGGCATGAGACAATGCTTCTTCAGTGGCTTTACCCTGTTCAATGGCCTCACGCCAAAATGCACGGTCGGCATCCGTGCCACGCCGGTAAGCCAGCAAAACCGGCAGCGTGACTTTGCCTTCGCGGAAATCATCACCGATGTTTTTGCCGAGTTCTTTGGCGTTGCCGCCATAATCCAAAGCATCATCCACAAGTTGAAACGCGTAACCCAGATTAATGCCGTAAGAACGCAACGCCACGCGCTCAGCATTAGATGAACCGGCTATAATCGGGCCCATTTCGGCGGCTGCAGAAAACAAAGATGCGGTTTTGGCTTTGATTACTGCCAGATATTCGTCTTCGGTAGTTTCAAGGTTTTTAGCGGCGGCAAGTTGCATCACTTCGCCTTCAGCAATAACGCAGGCTGATGTCGACAAGACTTCCAGCGCACCGAGCGAACCTGTATCAACCATCATGCGGAAGGCTTGGCCAAGCAGAAAGTCTCCAACCAACACACTTGCCTGATTACCCCAAATGACGCGGGCCGTGCGCGAGCCGCGGCGCATGCCGCTTTCATCCACCACATCGTCGTGCAGCAGCGTTGCGGTATGCATAAACTCAACGGCGGTCGCGAGTTTGATATGCGCGTCACCAGTATAACCGCACATTTTAGCTGCTGCCAAAGTCAACATTGGGCGCAGGCGCTTTCCGCCTGATGAAACCAGATGGCGGGCGATCTCAGGAATAAGGCGAACGTCAGAACCTGCCTTTGACAGGATCAATTCGTTGACGCGGGACATATCTGATGCAGTCAAATCAAGGAGAGCTTGAACGCCAGCCTGACGGCTTTTGCGTTCCATAGGGACAATAACGGCCATGCGTACAACACTCCTGCAACTGCATGTTCGTATTTGCATTCTGCGCGATGTTGGAAAAGGTGTCATTTACGCGCGGCGTTTGATTTGTCGCAGGCTGCTATAGTTTTGCACGACTTTAACTGGCCGTTTAAGGCCTCTTGCGCTTTTGGCTTTGATTTGCGACCTCTGCCGAATGGAAGAACTAATCCGTACAAATGACCCTGTTTTGATTTCATTTGCTGAAAGCCTCTTAAAAGATGCTGGCCTCCGTGCATTTGTCGCCGATGGCCATATGAGCATTCTTGAGGGTTCAGCAGGTTTTATCATGCGGCGCATTCTGGTTGATAGCGACGATTTTGAAGAAGCGCGCGATTTGATGCGCGATGCCGGGCTTGGCCATGAACTCCGCGAACCCTGACATATTTTCAATCGACGCCTTTCATCGCGGAGGGTTTCATGTGGTGCAACCCAAGGATCGCGGTCACCGCTCCGGCATTGATGCGATGATGCTCGCCGCGGCTGTTCCGGATGGATTTTCAGGCTATTGCGCAGATTTGGGTGCTGGTGCAGGCGCTGCGGGACTGGCGGTGCTTAGCCGGCTGCCGGAGGCGCGGGTAACAATGTTTGAAAACGACCCAATTATGATTGATTGTGCGAGGCAAAGTTTAGAGCTGCAGCAAAATAACAAACTAAAAACCCGCGCAACTGTTATTGATGCTGATGTGACCTTGCGCGGCGATGCGCGCGAGATTACCGGACTTTTAAACAACCATTTTGATTTTGCAATTTTCAACCCGCCGTTTAACGACCCCGCTGACCGGCAAACACCAGATGCGACCAAAGCCAATGCGCATGTAATGGGCGAAACTATGTTCGAAGATTGGCTGCGCACCGTTGCAGCCATCGTCAAACAAGGCGGCGGTATGGCGCTAATTGCACGACCGCAATCCTTGGGCGTAATCCTCAATGCCATTGGCAAACGCTTTGGGGCGCTTGAAATTATTCCGGTTCACCCCCACCCCGACGCTGCCGCAATTCGTATGATTTTGCGCGGCGTCAAAGGCTCGCGCGCAAGGTTAAAGTTTCTACCCGCTCATGTTTTGCACGCCAAAGGCGCTGAAGCGTTTTTAGAGAATGCTGAAGCGGTGAATAATGGGGTGGTTGGATTGTAGGATTCCGAGAAAGACAGGCGCCAACCTCCCCACTTGTGGGGAGGTTGTCACGAAGTGACAGGAGGGGGTTGTTTCAGCGCTCTGAAATTTAGCAAAAATTCCCCCTCTGTCGCCGAAGAGGCGACATCTCCCCCCAAGTGGGGAGATTGAGCGCAGAGGATATAATTGGCGTATAAGACACACTCCCTTGCACGCCCCAAAACTCAACATACATACACTTCAACCCCTGGAGTCTTTGATGCTCGATAAAATCCGAAAATTGTTGCCCCGCAAATGGCGTTCAGACGCCCCTGTCATTCCGGTTGTGCGCCTCACGGGTACAATCGCGGCGGGCGGGTCGCAACTTCGCCCATCGCTGTCGATTGCGTCAACAGCGGCACTTTTGGAGCGTGCGTTTGATTTGAAGCAAGCGCCGGCGGTTGCGGTCATCATCAATTCGCCCGGTGGCTCGCCAGTGCAAAGCCGCCTGATATACAAACGAATCCGTGATTTGGCATTTGAAAAAGACAAAAAGGTTTTGATGTTTGTTGAGGATGCAGCAGCGTCAGGCGGCTACATGATCGCCTGCGCCGGCGATGAAATTATTGCCGATCCGTGCTCAATCATCGGCTCGATTGGCGTTGTCTCTGCCAATTTTGGTTTCCCGGACGCGATTGCCAAACTTGGTGTTGAGCGCCGCGTTTATACCGCGGGCACATCCAAGTTTTCGCTCGATCCGTTCCAGAAAGAAAAGAAAGAAGACATTACCAAGCTAAAAGAGATTTTGGCCGATATGCACGACGTGTTTATCAACCTTGTCAAAACAGGGCGTGGCGCGCGGCTGGCCGATGACCCGACAATTTTTACCGGCCAATTTTGGCTTGCGGAAAAGGCGTTGGCGCTGGGGCTAATCGACAGCATCGGCGACATAAGATCGGTCATCAAAACACGCTATGGTGAAAAGGCTGAGCTCAAATTGATTTCAGCACCACGCGGGTTGCTCGGTCGTCGCGCCGGGATGCCAGCAGTTGGTTCAATTGCGGAAGCGGGTGCAGGTTTGGCAGATGAAGTGCTTGGCCAGATCGACGAACATGCGCTTTGGGCGCGCATTGGTCTAAGCGCACCGCGTTAGAGCATGCTGCGATTAAAAGGAAACCGGTTAAGCGGAAACAGCATGCTCCAACATATTTATTATGATCATTTTTGCTATGTTTTGACAGGTCAGTCAAAACGCAAAATGATCTAGTTCTTTACGTGGGCGTTTGCGCAGCCTAGTTTACAACCGTAACACAATGGAGCAGGCCATGCCTCAAATTCTGTTTTTTGCAGCGGTGGGTGTGCTGGCTTGGTACGGGTATAAGTCCTTGCTGAAAACAGCTGACCGCGTGAATGAAAAAGTGAAAGCGCAAACCACCGAAAAGAAAACCGGTGCACAGGGCACTTTGATTAAAGACCCTGACACTGGTGAATACCATGTGCGGAAAGATTGAATAATAGGGATTGAGTATTGCCTGTAACAGAGTTTGCACCCGCCAAGATCAACTTAAATTTGCATATTACCGGCCAGCGCGATGATGGATATCATTTGCTGGAAAGCTTGGTTGTGTTCGCTGATATTGGCGATGAGGTTCGCATTGAAGAATCAGAAATTGACCTGCTTACAATAGAGGGGCCGTTTGGTTTGGGCTTGGAAACCAACGCGGGTAATCTTGTGGCAACTGCGCGTGACGCATTGCGGGCACGGCATGATTTTGCGCCTGTTCATATTCATTTGACAAAAAACCTGCCGGTTTCATCCGGCATTGGCGGCGGCTCAAGCGATGCAGCGTCAACACTGCGGGCGCTTGCGACATTGTTTGGCTTGCAGGATGCGATTATCGCCGATGTTGCAATGGGCCTCGGCGCAGATGTGCCGATGTGCCTGGCGGCGCGGCCGCTCATTGCCAAAGGCATTGGTGAGCAATTAACTGCAGTGCATGATTTGCCAGAGCTGCATTTGGTGCTGGTTAACCCGAATGTTGCTGTGGCCACGCCGGATGTTTTCAAGCGCCTGTCCAACCGCCACAACCCTCAACTGCCCGCTTTGCCGGACGGTTTAAATCTGACGGATTTTGCCGAGTGGCAGTCGCGCACGAGGAATGATTTGCAATTGCCGGCCTTGCAAATCTGTCCGCAGATTGGTGATGCGCTGATTGCGCTCGCAGAAACCGCACCATTACTTGCACGCATGTCCGGCTCCGGCGCGACATGTTATGGCCTTTTTCCCGACGCAATTTCAGCAGCCAACGCCGCGCAATCCATTGCGGCCCGACATTCAAACTGGTGGGTCAAACCCGCAAAAACCGGAGGCAATGCCAATGCTCGCAAATCCCGTTAAATTGGATGAAACCAGACCCTTCATACCGGTGCGCTTTGCGGTGCTGACAGCTTCAAACACACGTACAATTGAAGATGATAAATCTGGCGACACTCTGGAAGCGCGGATCAACGACGCAGGCCACGTGATGGTAACGCGGATGATCCAACCCGACGATATTACTTTGATCCGTAGCACCGTAAAAAGCTGGGCGGAAAGCGGAATTGCCGATTGTATTATTACCACGGGCGGCACTGGTTTTACCGGCCATGATGTAACGCCTGAAGCTTTGGAACCACTATTTTCAAAGCGTATGGAAGGCTTTTCCGTTGTGTTTCACACGCTATCTATGGGCAAAATTGGCACGTCAACGTTGCAAAGCCGCGCAACGGCAGGCTTAATCGGAACAACATTTGTTTTTGTATTACCGGGTTCGCCTGGCGCCTGCCGCGACGCATGGGACGGCATCTTGGCGCCTCAGTTTGATTACCGCCACCAACCCTGCAATTTTGTGGAAATTATGCCACGCTTGGATGAGCATTTGAAGCGGGGCGCAGAGCCGCAGATAGTGGTTTAGGCTTGGCAGCTTTGGCAAGACTTTCGGGCGTGGAAAGCGCTGCATTGCCAAGCGCAAGCGTTGAACGTTTTTGAATAAGCAAACCAAGCGCGAGCGGTTGCTCAGATTGAAACAGTCGTTTGAGAAAACCGCGTGGTGAGAGCGGCGAACGGGTAAACCGCGCAACACCTGCACCCAACTGGATGTGATTGCTGACAGCTTCTGCCCAACCCAATTCAGGCAATGCTCCGGCTTCCAAAACCATAAGCCAGTCGCCTTTTGCTGATTGAACGGCGGCGGCAAATTGAGTTACCGCTATCAATTCACAGCCTGCATGGTCAGCCAATTTCATTGCCGTTTCATTTCCAGTTTCGGCCACAACAACCACTTCTCGAATTAAACCTTCCACGGTCGCGCCAATCAAAGCATTGAGCGTGCGGGTGAGCGCTTTGGCATCGTCTCTGGCAAGGATGAAGGTTGTCATCATGGAACGGCTTTACTCACCTTTCAGCACCTGCGCCAGACACTCTAAAAATCCCGTTCGAGGATAGATCATTTTGTTCTTGTAATGTTCTAATTTTCATCGTAGGAATTTATACCCGTATAAAAGGAGTGTTCCTATGCTGGATGTAATTTCAAATGCTGATGTTGCCAGTTTTGGCATGCATGGTGCCGTTCATGGCAATCAGGTCATTGATGAAGCGGGCGTTCGTGTGGATAGCCGGATGCGGCGCGGACGGGCATCGGCCATCAATCCGAGCGGGCGATATGAGACGGGGCAGCGCGCGGTTTTCCACGATGGTTGGGAGATAGAAGAGGAACTGCCGGTCTTGAAAACTACCGTTCAAGTGGAACGGGCGCGTACCATCATTACTCGCAACCAATCACCGGATATTCCTTTTGACCGTTCCATCAACCCTTATCGCGGTTGCGAGCATGGCTGTGTTTATTGTTTTGCGCGGCCAACGCATGCGTATATGGGCATGTCGCCGGGGCTGGATTTTGAAACACGGCTTTAGGCCAAGCCAGATGCAGCAGAACTTTTGGAGCGAGAGTTATCGCATCCTAATTATGTGCCACAGACCATAGCGATTGGCACCAACACCGATCCGTACCAGCCGGTTGAGAAAACTTGGGGGTTGATGCGCGGTATTTTGGAAGTGCTTGACCGGCACAATCACCCTGTCAGCATCGTTACCAAGTCAGCTTTGGTAATGCGTGACATCGATATTCTATCACGGATGGCAGAACGCGGGCTGGCTAAAGTGGCGATCTCTCTCACGACAATGGACAAGACTTTGGCCCGCGCAATGGAACCCCGCGCGGCATCACCGTCACGGCGGCTTGAAGCCATGCGGGCGCTGAATGATGCGGGTATCCCTTGCAATGTGATGACAGCGCCGATGATACCCGGATTGAATGATCATGAGCTGGAGCGGCTCTTGGATTCAGCTGCTGCTGCCGGCGCAAAAGAAGCGGGCTACGTAATGCTGCGTTTACCGCTTGAAGTTGCACCGGTGTTTAAAGAATGGCTGCTGCGGCATTACCCTGACAAGTTTCGCCATGTGATGACGCTGATCCGCTCCATGCGGGATGGCAAGGATTATGATGCCGAATGGGGCAAGCGCATGAAAGGTGACGGCCCCTATGCATGGCAGATCGGTCGGCGTTTTGAGATTAAAGCCAAGCAATTGGGTTTGAACGTTTCGCGCCGGTCGCTGCGCACTGATTTGTTTGTGCCACCGCATGCTGCACCCAAACAAATGTGTTTGTTTTAAAATATCCCGCTGGCTGCACCCCACCCCAAGCCAGTGGGCTTGCGAAGAATTGGCCGGACTGTGAAAAGCATTCATGCCTCACGCCCGTGCCGATTCTTCGCTGTTTCCTTTGGGTTCTATCGGCCCTGACGATACGCATGAGCGCGCGCATTTGCGCAAAGGGTGCACCATTGTTGCGGGCGTTGATGAAGCTGGACGCGGGCCATTGGCCGGGCCGGTTGTTGCTGCGGCTGTCGTGCTGAATTTAGCAAATATTCCAGCGGGCCTAAACGACTCAAAAAAACTCACGGAAAAACAGCGCGAAATTTTGTTTGATTTAATCTTGAGTTCAGCGCGGGCAGTTTCTGTTGCCTCGATCAATGCTGAAACAATCGATCGGATAAATATCTTACAAGCAACGATGCAGGCCATGCGCAATGCAATTTGCGGACTTTCATCGGAGGCTGATCATGTGCTGATTGACGGAAACCGTCTACCTGACCAGCTCCCCTGCCCTGCCACCGCACTGGTGAAAGGTGATCAGCGTTCTGTGTCAATTGCAGCTGCTTCGATCATTGCGAAGGTGACCCGTGACCGCATGATGGCGAATACGGGTTTGGCGCATCCAATCTATGGTTTTGAAAGCCATAAAGGCTATGGCAGTGCAGTCAGACACACAGACGCAATTTCGGAGCACGGCGGTCTTGCCCGCTTGCACCGCTTTAGCTTTGCACCCCTTAAAAACAAAAAACCGCCCGTGGGCGATTTGTAGTTTCAATCGTACGTCGTCAATTCAATTCAACTTGGCCTTGATTTCACCTAAGCTCGATTTGAACATATCACCAGCGGCTTTAGCATCCATGCGGCCACCGAGAAGTTTTGTTGAAGCTGCAATCGCGATTTCGACCGCCCTGCTCTTAACATCATTGATCGCATCGCTTTCGGCCTGTGCAATTTTTTGTGCGGCCATGGCTTCGCGGCGTTTTACGTAGTCTGCGGTTTTGACACGGGCTTCTTCGGCAATATTGTCTGCATCACGTTTTGCAGCCGCAACAATCTTTTCAGCTTCTTTTTCAGCTTCGGTGCGTTTCTTTTTGTATTCTTCCAGAAGCCTTTGCGCTTCTTCGCGCAAGCTTTTGGCTTCTGCCAATTGATTGGCAATTGCACTGGCGCGGTCATCGAGCGCCTTGGTGATCATGCCCGGTACTTTCATGTAGACAGCAATGCCAATAAAAATAATCAAGCCAACGAGCGCGAAAAATGTTGCATCCATAATTTTGCTCCTCAGCCTGCGCGCGCGGCTTTAACCGCGGCAGCGATATCGGCTTTATCAAATTTGCCGCCGAGCAGCTGTGTTACGATTGCGCCCGCGGTTTCTTCGGCAATAGAATTTAAATTGCCCATGGCCTTGTTTTTGATGTCGCCAATGCGGGCCTCGGCCTCTTGCATTTGCTTGGCAAGATTGGTCTCAATCTTGGTGCGGGTCTTTTCGGCGTCGGCCTTAGCCACATCGCGGGCTTTGCCGGCAATCTCATTGGAATTATTGCGGGCTGTCGCCAATGACTGCTCATATGCAGCCAGCGCGTTGTCAGCCTCAGCTTTCATAGCATTGGCTTCGTCCAGATCCTTGGCAATGCGGGTGGCGCGGGTTTCAAGCACATCACCAATGCGTGGCAGCGCCACACGTGAGATGAAGAAGTAAAACGCGCCGAAAGAAAGAGCCAGCCAAAACAACTGTGAGGCAAAATGGCTCGGGTCAAACGGCGGAAATACACCGCTGCCTTCATGCGCCGTTTCGCCAACTGCTTCTGTGGCAGCCATTGCCGCTGTTACGAACATGCTCAATCTCCAGAGAATACAATTTCGCCGGCCATTTTCATGGCCGGTGCAAAGTCAGTTGAGGCGGAATTAAACTGCGAACAACAACAACAAGGCGACGAGCAATGAGAAAATGCCCAAAGCCTCGGTAACGGCAAAGCCGAAAATCAAACGGCCAAACTGGCCATCAGCTGCGGACGGGTTGCGCAAGGCACCGGCCAAATAGTTTCCGAAAATTGTGCCGAGACCAATGCCCGCGCCGCCCATGCCGAGACAT
>JANMFT010000223.1:0-11590 GCA_031374255.1 Limoniibacter sp.
GTCCGGCCTGCGGGAATATCTGGCGGATTTGAAAGTGTCCGTGCCGGTCACCCAGCTCGCCAAGTGGAAAACCACAATCCAAATGGTGGCCGTCGGGTTTCTGCTAGCGGGTAGCGCTGGTGACAAAATCCTGCCCTACACATCTGAGATGGGTATTGCATTGTTATGGATTGCTGCCGTGCTGACGCTTTACACCGGCTATGATTACTTCCGCGCCGGTGCGCGCCATATTGTGGATTGAGGCTCATGAAACTCGTCTATTTTGCATGGCTGCGGGAGCGCATTGGCACCGGCGAAGAGAATCGCGATATTCCTAATCACGTGAAAACGGGCGGAGATTTGGTGAACTGGCTGGCAACATTGGGCGATGAATATGCATCGGCTCTGGCCGTGCCGGGTGTGATCCGTGTTGCAGTCAACCAAGAGATCATCAGGCATGACGAGTTGATTGCGGGCGCAAACGAAATCGCTCTGTTTCCGCCTATGACTGGCGGCTGAGCGGTGTCGGCGCTAATCAAAATTGCTGTGCAAGCTGGCGTTATCGACACTTATGCGCTCACAAACGCACTCGAAAAGTCCAATCTCAACATCGGCGCCATGGCCAGCTTCACCGGCTTTTGCCGCGACGAAGGCGGCGTGCTCACCGCCTTGGAACTCGAACATTATCCCGGAATGGCGGAAGCAAAACTCAACGAAATCTCGCACGAAGCCGCAACACGTTTCAGCTTGGACGCGCTCACTCTCGTGCATCGTTTCGGCAAAGTTGTGCCCGGCGAAGTGATTGTTTTTGTTGCGGCTTTGTCGCGCCACCGTGATGCCGCATTTGATGGTGCGCGCTTTGTGATGGATTATCTGAAGACCGATGCCCCGTTTTGGAAAAAGGAGCACCGTAAAGATGGCTCAACCGGCTGGGTTTCAGCCAAAGATGTCGATGATTCGGCCAAGTCGCGTTGGAAGTAATCATACCCGCTCGCCTTCTTTGCCCTTAAACATCAGCACCAAAACCAACAGTACAAACACAAATAAATCCCGCCAGATCAGCGGCGCAAACGCACTCCATCCGGTTTCGGCAAACGCCAGACTTGCACCGCCAAGAGCCGCTGCGCCGGGCGAAAGTGCGCCGCCGATAGCGGCGATAAACACAATTTTAAGGCCGTAAATCAGCGATGAATTGAAGTCCATGGTGCCGAGATAAGATGTATTGAGGAGCGCAGCGAGCGCGGCAATGCTCGCGCCTATAAAATAAGAGAGCCGCAAAACGCGCCCTGAATCAACACCGATCAGCCGCGCCGCAAATTGGTCATCACGCACCGCATTCCAGCTGCGGCCAAAGCTGGTGCGGGTGGCAAGCCAATGCGCAAAACCTGCCATTGCAATCAAGAGCACAGTGTTGATCAATTGGATTTGCGTGAGCGTAACCCCGCCAAACAAATCTACGCGGGCATTGAGAAACGGCGGCAACCAGTTGGAACGGGTGTCAGAGCCTATCCGAGCCAGCTCCATCAAAATAATCATCGTGCCGAGGCTGGCCGCCAGCATGGTGTTGGGTGTTTGGTTGACCAACCTTTGCACCAAATGCTTGCCGATGATTGAAGCTGCCAGCGCTGAATAAGCGAGCGCCACCGCGGCAGCAAACGCCAGAGTTGCCGGAAGTGTCAACCAGAGTGTTGTATAACCATAGGCGGCAAACAGCACAAACATTTGCCCGGCAAACGCATGAAGCGCCCCGAACGAAAAATCCGCCCGCTTGGTGATGCCGAATGGCAGTGCGTAGGCAGCCGCCAGCGCGCCATAAAGCGCGGCCAATGGCACCGCATTGGCAAGTTGTTGAAGGACGTAAGTTGAATTTCCCATCAGAATATTTCTAACTGGTATTACGCATTTAGATAGTTATAATCAGAGGCATGAAACAGATAAGCACTGAAAACTTCACTTGGACGCCGCATCGCTTTTCCGGTGGGCGGCTGGTGCTTGATATTTGTAATACAGTGATTTTGCGCCATGATTTGGCGAGGACATTAGACCGTTTTGCGATTGCAGAACAGCTGGAAGCATTCCCTGCTGCGGCATCTGATATGAGCGCTGAAGGCTGGTCTTTCGATGATTTGTCGGGCGAGATCGGCAATATTGTGGAGTTGCGTGAAGCTGCCGACCGCCATTTCCGTTCGATTGCTCTTATAGCGCCGGATAATTTTAAGCTGGCTGACTTGCTCGAGCAATGCGCCATCGCATTGCGCGGCGCATCCAAATTGGCAGCTTCAACCGCGCATTCGGCATTGAATTTGATTGCAGACAGCAAAGCCCGCATTAAAATCTGTGAGGCTTGCGGATGGTTGTTTCAGGATAAATCAAAAAACCAAAGCCGTATCTGGTGCGACATGGCCGTCTGCGGCAACCGTACTAAAGCACGCCGCAACTACTCGAAACGGAGGATAAACTGATGAAAAGAACGTTCGTTCATTTAATTATGTTGATCACTGCGTTTGGTGCTTTAACCGCCTGCCAGCGTGAGAAAACAGAAGACCTTTTCAAACTCACCGGCCGTATTTTCGTGTTCAATTACCGTATTTCTGAAGCCAGTTACATGGTGACGATTGAGCAGCAAAAATCCATCCCCGATGGCATGACAATTGTAACGCAGTTTCAAGACCCGACGGGCGGCAAACCAATTGAAATCACGCGCACGGCATGGCCAAAACTTAAACGCGTCTCGCTTGCCAGCCCGCCCATCCGCTGTGTCAAAGCGGGCATTCCATATATTGTTGATATTGCTGTTAAAAATGCTGAAGGCGAAACCGTTCAGCAAATCGCAACCACGGTCACTTCCAACATCGATCAAAGCGTGCTGGCCGCAAAGCCCTTGTTGGTTGGCCCGGTTTATGAACCGAACCGCGAAGTATTCAAACAAAACGGTCCTGATTTTTCACCCGATGCAAACTGCCCGAATTTGTGATGGGGAGGGGTAGATTACTGAGTATATTGTGGACTTGGTTTACCCCCACCCTTCATCCCTCCCCACAATGGGGAGGGGGATTCAGACATCGTATTTTCTATGCTTAACTTTGTGCTTGATATTGAGTTTCCCAAATAGCGAGATGCAAAAGCCTCCCTCCCCCTTGTGGGGAGGGATACAGGGTGGGGGTAACTAAGCCCATATCATTCAAGAAGTTAGCTTAATCAGAAGCAGCACTACCCCCCATGAAAATGGTCATACACAGTCTGCGCCACGGCTTCTGAAATCCCATCCACAGCCATCAAGTCCGCCATCGCTGCCCGGCCAACGGCTTTTGCTGTGCCGAAATGCGCCAGCAACGCGCGCTTGCGGGTGGGGCCGATGCCGTCAATCTCATCGAGCGGGCTTTTGATCATCTCTTTGGCGCGTTTGGCGCGGTGCGTGCCGATGGCGAATCTATGCGCCTCATCACGCATACGCTGCATAAAATACAAAACCGGGTCGCGTGGCGGCAGGCTGAAAGCCGGTTTAGCACCCGTGAAAAACCGCTCGCGGCCGGCCTCGCGGTCAACACCCTTGGCTATCGAAACCAGCGCCACTTTGCCCGAAATTCCAAGCTCATCAAACATGGTTTTAGCTGCTGTAAACTGGCCTTGCCCGCCGTCAATCACCACCAAATCCGGCCAAACCGGCACCACCGTATCTTCGGTCTCTTCGCCTTCCGGCGCTTCGGCGAGCAGCCGTTTGAAGCGCCGCTCCAGCACTTCATTCATCATGCCAAAATCATCGCCGGGTGTGATGGTTTCAGATTTGATGTTAAACTTGCGATACTGGCTTTTGGCAAAGCCCTCTGGCCCTGCAACCACCATGCCGCCGACAGCATTCGTGCCCATGATGTGGGAGTTATCGTAGATTTCTATGCGGCGCGGCATAGCTTCAAGCCCGAACAATTCCTGCACGCCTTCGAGCAAAGTGCGTTGTGTTGACGTGTCAGCCAGCCTGCGCCCAAGCGCCTCTTTGGCATTGGCAACGGCGTGGTTAATCAGGTCTTTTTTATCGCCGCGCTGCGGAACGGTGATTTCTACCTTGCGTTCAACACGAATGCTCAACGCTTCAGTCAACAGCGCGCGGTCCTCAAAATCATGGCTGAGCATCAGCAAGCGCGGGATTGGTTTATCATCGTAAAACTGCGCAATAAACGCACCCAAAACTTCACCGGGTTCAATCGTGGAATCCGCCTTTGGGAAAAACGCGTGGTTGCCCCAGTTTTGCCCGGTGCGGAAGAAAAACACTTCAATGCAGGTCTGCCCGCCTTCGGCATGGATGGCAAACACATCGGCTTCTTCCAGCCCCTCAACATTGATGCCTTGGTGACCGGTCACATGGCTCAAAGCCGCCAAGCGGTCGCGGTAGATTGCGGCGCGTTCAAAATCCAAATCCTCGGCCGCTTCTGCCATATTGCGCCCAAGCAATTGTTTGACGTTTTGGCTGCGGCCTTCGAGAAAATCCGTCGCTTCGGTGATCAGTTCGGCATAGTCGGAATTCGAAATTTCGCCGGTGCAGGGCGCCGAGCAGCGCTTGATTTGGTACAGCAAACATGGCCGCGTGCGGGCATCAAACACGGAGTCAGCGCAAGTGCGCAGTAAAAACGCGCGCTGCAATGCGTTGATCGTGCGCGATACCGAACCCGCAGAGGCAAATGGCCCAAAGAAAGCCCGGCCTTTGGCGCGCGCGCCGCGATGCTTGAAAATGCCCGGCGCGCGGTGGTCGCTGGTGAGCATGATGTAGGGGAAACTTTTGTCGTCGCGCATCAACACGTTGAAGCGCGGGCGCAGCCGCTTGATGAGGTTGGCCTCCAGCAGCAGCGCTTCGGTTTCGGTGCGGGTGGTCACAAACTCCATCGACGCAGTTTCAGAAATCATCCGCGCAATTCGATTGGTGTGCCCGCCCAGCCTTGTATAATTCGTCACGCGGTTTTTAAGGTTTTTGGCTTTGCCAACGTAAAGCACGTCGCCTCTGGTATCAAACATACGGTAAACGCCGGGCTTGCCGGGCAATTTGCTGGCAAGAGCCGCAATTAAATCTGCGCCGCTGAGACCCGCAATATCATCCATCGGGGCGGCATCCCACGAGATGTCAGCCATCAAAGCCTGCATGGCCTCCGATGTGGTGGGTGTGTTTTCGATAGATTCAGGCGACTCGTGTTCCATGGCATCGAAACTAGCGCCTGATGGTTCCGGCGGGAAGGGCGGACGAAGCCCCCGCGCTGCATGTTTCGTGTGCGGATTGCGTTTTCGCCGCCGTTTTTTGTCAGGAGGGTTCACAAAATTCATTCAATTTAGCCAACCTGTTTTTCTGCACATAGAAAGCTAATGAACTTAAGTTCGATGCATTGGGTTACCCCCACCCTCTATCCCTCCCCACAAAGGGGAGGGGGACTTTGGCATCCAACCCATTTCTTCAAAGTCAATATCAGGCACAAAGCTCAAAACAAGAATTCCGATGTTTATATCCCCCTCCCCCTTGTGGGGAGGGATAGAGGGTGGGGGTAGTGAAGCACATCAATAATTGACACGTAAGAGTTTAAAGACCTTCAGTCTCACTCCTTAGCATTCAGCACATCCGGCGTTTCCCACGCCAAATGCTGCCCGCTGTCGAGTGCAATCATTTGACCTGTCACTGATTTTGCCTCCCATAAATACCGCACGGTCGCCCCAAATTCCAAAAGCGCAGGTGCACGCCGCAGCGGCACTGCATCCACCTGCGCTTGAAAGTCGGCCATATCTTGCCGCTCATTAGGGAGCGTCGGGCCGGGGCCAATTGCGTTGACACGCACTTGCGGAGCAAACGCCATCGCCATGGTTTGCGTTGCCGCCCACAGCGCCGCTTTAGAAAGCGTATAGCTGAAAAAATGCGGTGTCAGCCGCCAAACGCGTTGGTCAATCAGGTTGATTACAAGGCCTTCTTTTCCAACAGGCAACCGCTCAATCATCCGCGCCGCCAACAAGGCAGGGGCTTTTACATGCACATCAAAATGGGCATCAAACTGAGCAACATCCGGCGCAGCGGCACTGTCTTTTTGAAACACTGATGCTGAATTGACCAAGATTTGCACCGGTCCCAGCGCCGCTTCAGCCTGATCAATGATCGATCCGACGTTAACGCTATCCCGCAAATCTCCAAACACCACAACCGCCCGCCCGCCCGCTGCGTTTATCTTTTCAACGCTGTGCAAAGCCTCATCGCGCGAGCGGTTGGCGTGAATGGCAACTGCAAAACCATGCGCTGCCAAATCATCAACAATCGCAGCGCCAATGCGTTTGGCACCCCCGGTGATAAGGGCAACGGGTCTATTTTTGGGAGTCATATTTCGGCCTAGCGTTGAATGTTTCCGGCGATAACTCACGAAACTAGGAAAACAACGTTACAAAACCAGCCTAATACCTACGAATTTTAAGCATGCGGCATCAACTTCGCCAAATCCGGAAACTTCGCATCAAACGCCTTGGCAAAACGCTTCAATTTCGTGCGGCCTTTTTCCCATTTGCCAGCAAACCGCAGTTCGAGATAGCCGATCATTGCACGGGTCGCGATGTGTCCCGCATCAATTTTGGCTGGAACACTGAGCTTACCGGCGCAAAGCACGTCAAGCCCGCGCATCGCTTTGGCAAATTGCCGGTCCATTATTGATTGAATACGCATGTTTTCAGGCCGCAAACGAATTTCATACATATAAGCAATTAGGCAATCACAAATGCCGTCGGCCAAGGCTTCACGCTGCAAAACGTCTAAGCGCTTGGCGGCATTTTTCGGGTAAAGCGATGCGCCGGCGGCTTGGTTGATGAACTGGCAGATCACAGGGCTGTCAAAAACGGCTTGGCCATCATCGGTCATCAAGGCAGGCACTTTGCCGAGCGGGTTGCTGGCGATCAATTCGGCCGGATCTTCCGCCGTGGCGACAACAATGCTTTCAGCTGTGTAGCCAGCGAGCGATGCAACCATGCGCACTTTGGCACTATAAGGTGAGGCTGGCGCGTAATAAATTTTTGGCATTTCATATCCTGATCTTCAACCGCGAACCGGCGGCATTACAGTTTTGGTTGCGCGACAGGATTTAGCATCAACTTCATCGCAGCTGCGAAAATTCAACTCTTTATCCATGCAAATGCGCACCTCTTTGAGGTAGCGGTTCGAGCAGGTGACGGCAATCGCGTTTTGTTGAAGTGAAGCATTTGCACCGATAAAGGCACGTTCTACTTCGTCGGGTGTAACTGTCAAATAATCGGTCAGTTTCAGGTACTGGCGCGGGATTGTGACCTGTTCTTTTGCCTTTCGCGTTAAAGCAAAGAAGTTTTCCGGCGACAGGCCTGAACAGGTGCCGTGCTTGCGCCACTCATGGAACACCAAATCACGCGAAGGCATGATCTCGAGCATGTTGTCAGCAATGCCACGTTCAATGCGGGCACCAAACTGGCTGGCGCAATCGGCAGGGAAGCCGCGTTCATTTTGTGGCCATAACCCGTGGACAACAAACGCATACGGTCTGCCAGTGCCGCATTGCTCTTTCTCATCGCCGCTGCTTTGTTCAGCGCAAAAAGTTGGCGACCATGACAATGCCAAAACGTAGAAATCAAACGTGCCAGAAGTGGTTTGGGTTTGCCCAACTTGGCCGGATTTGTTTTGATTTTGCCATACTGAATAACCAAGGGCAGCAACCAGTGCCACTATCACTGCGAAAGACTTAAGGCGCGGGTTCACTTCAAAACGCGGCAGCGCCCGTCATAGGCTTTCATCGGGTCAAGGCCGGAAACGCAAAACTCAACATTGTCGCCAATGCCGGCCAAACCCATTCCGTCTTCAATGAGATACCACATCGTGCGTTCCCGCCCGTCGCTCATGGTTGCGACGGCGCCGCAATACCGCCGTGCAATGGGTGATCGTTCGGTAGCATTTATCAGCCGGTGCTGGTGCACTTTGCTTATGCTGTCAATCGCTATGACGTCTCTGTTTAAAAACGCATGGTCAAAGCGTGCATCAATTGTTTTGAGAACTCCGGAATTATTGCACTCAACAACCGAGCCGTTCAGCCCGCCAGCAAAAGCTGGTCCAGTGATAAGCATACTCAACGCTACTGCTGCAAAAACAATGTTTTTCATATGCTTGGCTCCTTGCGCCGAATCTCAACTGAAACTTCAACCAATCAGGCTTGCGCGTCAACCTTGGCCTCAGCCGCCAATCTCTTCACCCCCCACCGTGCAGTGCGAGGCTCCATTTCCAAAACGGGCACAAGCGCGGCCAGCATCGCGCGCAATTCGGCTTCCAGTGTGAAGGGAGGGTTGATAATTGTCATACCGCAGCCGTCGAGTTTTTCACCGCCTGAATCGCGCACGCTGAGTTCAGCATCGATAATGTCCGGCACACCGCACGCGGCCATTGCATTGCGAAACCGCACGACTTCAGCACGCTTTTTCATCGGATACCACAGCGCATAAATTCCGCCGGGCCAGCGTTTATGGGCTTTAACAACACCGTCAATCATCCGCTCAAACTCGCCTTTTTCCTCAAATGGCGGGTCGATCAGCACCAGCCCGCGCTTTTCCTTCGGCGGCAAATGCGCACCCAATGCAAGCCAGCCGTCAAGCTCAATAATCCGTGCTTGATAGTCACCGGCAAATTGTTTGGCGAGTTGGCGGGCATCTTCCGGGTGGAGTTCAATGGCAGTCAGCCTGTCCTGTTTGCGGAACAATTTACGCGCAATCATCGGTGAGCCGGGATAGGCGGCTTGCTTTTGCGCAAGCATAGGCAGCGCAATATCAAGATAGGGTTGCATCAAACCGAGTGCATTTGCAGGAAGTTTCGCCTCAACCAAGCGCCCGATACCATCCTGCCATTCGCCGGTTTTCATGGCGGCTTCTGAACCCAAACTATAATTGCCAGTGCCCGCATGCGTATCGATCACGCGAAACGCAGCCTCTTTGCGCTGTAAATACAAAATAATGCGCGTAAGCACTGCGTGCTTGAAAACATCAGCAAAATTTCCAGCGTGGTAGGCGTGGCGATAGTTCATTGAATTTTCCAAATGTCATGATGACGAAATTTGACTACACGCGCTTGTCCTTTCGCGCTAGCTTCCGCAAATGAACACACACGTCAATTCACCAGTTGCCCGCGTTGAAAAATCCGTCTGCCCGCATGATTGCCCTTCGGCTTGCGCGCTGGATGTAGAAATTCTTGCCGATGGCACGATTGGCCGCCTGCGCGGACAAAAGGAAAATACCTACACCGATGGCGTGATTTGCGCCAAAGTCGCGCGCTATGCTGAGCGCAACCACCACCCTGACCGGCTGCTATATCCGCTCATCCGCACCGGCAAAAAGGGTGAGGGCAAATGGCGCCGCGCATCGTGGGATGAAGCGCTTGATTTGGTTGCGGCAAATTTCATAAACGCAGAACAGAAACACGGCCCTGAAACTGTGTGGCTGAATTTCTATGCCGGAACCATGGGGCAGGTTCAGCGCGACGGCATAAACCGACTTCGCCACGCCAAAGCTTATTCCAATCAGTTCGATTCATTTTGCACCAACACAGGCTGGACAGGCTATGCGATGGGCGCAGGCACAATTCGCGGCGCTGATCCGCGCGAGATGGCGAAATCTGATTGCTTGGTGATCTGGGGCACCAACGCCGTCTCGACACAGGTCAATGTGATGGCGCATGCCATGAAAGCCCGGAAAACACGCTGCGCTAAGATCGTGGCAATCGATATTTATGAAAGCCCGACGCTGAAGCAGGCTGATCTTGCTTTGGTGCTCAAACCCGGCACAGATGGGGCGCTTGCTTGTGCGGTGATGCATATTTTGTTCCGCGACGGTTATGCCAATTGGGAGTATCTCAACCAATATTCCGACGACCCCAAAGGGCTGGAACAGCACCTCAAAACACGCGGGCCGGATTGGGCGGCAGCGATTACGGGCCTTACGATTCAAGAGATTGAAATCTTCGCAGAACTCGTTGGAAAGACTCCCAAAACTTTCTTCCGGCTTGGCTATGGTTTCACGCGCCAGCGCAATGGCACGATCAATATGCATGCGGCAAGCTGTGTGCCGATGATCACCGGCGCATGGCTGCATGAGGGCGGCGGTGCGTTCCACAATAACGCTTCGATCTTTGGCCTTAACAAAGATGTCATGCAAGGCAATGCCAACGCTGACGACACCCGCCGTTGGCTCGACCAAGCCAAAATCGGACGCATACTCACTGGCGAAAAAGAGGCGCTGAACGGCGGTGCGCCAGTGACAGCCCTGTTTGTTCAAAACACCAATCCGGCCAACGTCGCACCCGAGCAGCGGCTGGTCATTGAGGGCCTCAAACGCGAGGATTTGTTTACGGTGGTCCATGAGCAGTTCATGACTGATACCGCCAAACTTGCCGATGTAGTGTTGCCCGCGACAACGTTTCTTGAACATGACGATGTCTATAAGGCAGGCGGCAACCAGCATATTTTGTTTGGGCCAAAACTGATAGAAGCCCCCGGCGAAGCGCGAGAGAACCTATATGTGCACGAGGAATTAGGCAAGCGCTTAGGTGTACTCAGCGCTCAAGGTTTCGGCTATACCGCTCGCGAGCACGTTGATACGATGCTGGCCGACAGCCACAAAAAACCACGCAAAGATTGGGGCGACGACAACTGGATAGACGTGCAACCCGATTTTGAAACCAGCCATTTTATAAACGGGTTCGGACACCCTGACGGCAAATTCCGGTTCAAGCCCGATTGGCTGAACACGCCCGCACCCGACCGGCCCGCTGACCGTATGGGCATGCTGGGCCCTATCGACAGGCTGCCGGTATTTCCTGATCATGTGGATATCAGCGAGAACGTGGACGCAAAGCACCCGTTCAAACTCGCGACGTCTCCGGCACGAAACTTCTTGAACTCCACGTTTGCCGAAACGCCAACATCTACCAAAAACGAACGCCGCCCCGAATTAATGATCCATCCGGACGACGCTGCAAACGTGAATTTGAATAACGGCCAGCGCGTTGAAATCGGTAACCACCGCGCCGAAGTTGTGCTCAACGCGCGGGTTACCACCGAAGCAAAACGCGGCACGGTTATTGCTGAAGGGCTATGGCCGAATAGCGCTCATGAGCGCGGCGAGGGCATCAATGTGCTCGTCGGCGCTGACAGCTGCGCGCCCTATGGTGGTGTGGCTTATCATGATGTGAAGGTGTGGATTAGAGCGCTTTAAGCAATCAAGTGTGCGCCAATTATTCGCGAATGCCCGTTCCTTTCATGGTGAGGACGGGCGAAGCCCGTGGACTCGAACCACGAAGGGATTGCATAGGAATTCAAAGTAGTGCGTCCTTCGAGACGCGCTGAAGAAGCGCTCTTCAGGATGAAGGAAATCGTGGATTAGGCTCTGGATTAAAGCGCTTTAAGCACCTTTGCTAGAGCAACAGCATAAAGCTTGTGCTCTTCTTTCAGCACCCGTGCTGACAAAGTTTCCTCAGTATCACCCGCCAAAATTGGCACACGCGTTTGCGCAATCACCGCACCATCATCAAGCTCCGGTGTCACCCAATGCACCGAGCAGCCGTGCTCTTTGTCACCTGCTTCAAGCGCGCGGGCATGTG
>JANMFT010000278.1:0-6390 GCA_031374255.1 Limoniibacter sp.
GTCGGGGTCGGCCAAAAACGCAATGCCGGTGCCGGTTGCCCATTCAATAAGGAGATAGAGCAGGCCGAAGTTCGGTGCATAAAACCACGAAAACACCAAACCGACGACGACCTGAGAAATCACGAAGGGGAAGAAAAACAGTGATTTATAAAATCGGATGCCTGTGACGGTCTGGTTCAAAAATATCGCAATCAATAATCCCGCTGGAACCGCCAGCATAAACAGCACCAGCCAAATGACATTGTTTTTGAGCGAGGTGTAGAAGTTGGCGTCGCCGAACAATTCGCGGTAATTGGCCATGCCGAGCCACGTCTTTTGGCCAAGCCCGTCCCAATCATAAAATGACAACCAGATCGACGACAGGATCGGATAGATCACATACAGCAAAAACATCAGGAGGCCGGGGGCAAGAAACATCCATGGCGCAAGCGCGCGCTGGTTTTTTTTCCACCATGATGGGGTGGCGTAGGTTCCACCGCCCGGAGTTACACTATCGATGACTGCCATTGAGCGTCCTCTGGTAAGCACGCTGGCTGCGGACGCTTACACCACTTTGGCCAAGTTTAATTTGCGCTGGTACGATTTAGTTTAGAACCATTTCCAAGCATGCCGCGGTTCAACAACATGCCAAGAAAGAGTTCAACCGAGTTAAAAAGGGTGGCCATAACAGCCACCCTCCTGAGGCTATATTATTTATAAATACGGCCGCGGGCTTCTTCGAGGCGCGCGAGAATAGCATCCAAGTTTTCAGGTTTTGTCATAAATTCCTGGAAACCTTCCATGCCGATCTTTGCCATTTCAGCCGGAGCGTCACGGTCAAAGAACTGAGCCAGACCGGCAGCTGTCGAAACAGTTTCGAAACCGGCTTTGATGAACGGGTCATCTGCTGCCACTGTCGAATTTTTGTTTGTTGGCAATTGGCCGATTGCGGCGTTCAGTTTGGTTTGGGCTTCAGCCGAACCAACATAAGCCAAAAAGAGTTTGGCATCAGCCACGTTCTTGGCACCGGATGGAATGTGGATGGTATCGGTTGGGGCTTCTTCAGCACGTGGCACGCCCGGGGTGATTTCCGGAAATACCAGGAAGCCAAGATTGTCGTTGGTCATGCCGCCTTCTTTGAAGACGCCAACAGCAAAGTTGCCCATGACATAATTTGCAGCTTTACCTTGAACGAGGAGGGCGGCAGCATCCTGCCAGTCAATAGCGGCATGGTTTTTGGTTGTATGTGGAACGATGCGCGCCCAGTTTGTGAACACGGCTTTCACTTTGTCGTCGGTCCATGCCACTTTACCGGCGGTGAGGTCCATATGGAACTGATAGCCGTTGGTGCGGAGATTCATGTAGTCGAAAATACCGGCGATCGGCCACAGAGCTTTTGAACCGGTGGTCAGGCAATCAACACCAGCTGCAGTGAATTTTTCGCAGTTTGCAACAAATTCGTCCCATGTTTTAGGCTCGGTTACACCGGCTTTTTTATAGACGTCTTTGTTATAATAAATACCCCACTGATAGTAGGTGTAGGGAATACCCCATTGCTTGCCGTCCATCGTCATGCCGCCAAGCGACGACGCCATTTGCTCTTTTAGGCCATTGGCTTCCCAAACGTCTGAAACGTCCATGAATTGACCGGCTTTAACGAACGGTGCCATACGGTTGCCGGCATACCAGTTGGCCAAATCAGGCGCGTCAGCGGTCAAGAAGTTGCGGATCGCCGTTTTATAGCCTTCATGGTCGAAATTGGTCAGCTGCACATCAATATCAGGATTGGCTTTTTCAAAGTCGGCGATCAAAGCTTCCATGGCTTTGAGTGGAATTGGATCATAGTCAGCGTTGTATTTGACAACGCGCTGTTCAGCCATTGCAGCGCCTGCCATCAAGGCAACAGCCGCAGAGCCGAGCAAAATAGATTTAAACAGTTTCATTCGGGTCATCCTCCCAGTGATTGACTTGCCGAAAATCGGGCCGGATTGATGTTTGGCAGTTCGCACTGCTCTTACTCATTCCAGCCGGAGGGATCCTCCCAAAATCTCCGGCGCCAGCCAAAACGCGCTCACGGTCGCAGTTCCGCTATGTGGAACGCAATTTGACTATTCAGAATAATCATCCTAAAGCTAGATCATTGTCAAGCGCGGCCTCAATGCCGTCTTCACAATTAATGCACGCTTGGGAGGGCTAATAGTGCTGGCGGGGGGGAAGGGCAAATACACTGGAACAGATACTGGCACGCTTGGCAAAGCGATGAGTGTACTGGATGCAGTGGCTGAGGCGCCTCGCCCGCTGAGATTCACCGATTTGCTTGACGTGATCAATCAGCCTCGCGGCACTCTGCACCGCCAGATTTCCAATTTGATTGGCGAGGGCCTGCTCATACAGCGCGGCGATAATTGCTATGAGCTTGGGCCTAAATTGCTGAAATTAGCGTCGCGCGCATGGTCAGGCAACCAGTTCCGCCAAATCGCCGAGCCGCATCTGGCTGCACTTCATACAGCAACGGGCGAAACCGTGCATTTGGGAGTTTTGGCAGGTGCTGAAATTATCTACCTTGATAAGGTGGAAAGCCGATCAGCTGTGCGTATGCATAGCCAAGTTGGCAAAGCCTCACCGGTCTATTGCACCGGCGTTGGCAAGGCCGCACTGTCGCGTTTGCCGGATGAACGATTGACGCAGATTGCAAGATCGATCACTTATCATCAATTCACACCGTCAACTTTAGCCGATGCAGACGCATTGATCAGCGAAATTGCAGACATCCGCCGCGATGGATTGGCATTTGACCGCGAAGAGCACGAACCCGGCATATCCTGCGTCGCCGCGCCGATTTCATCACTCGACGGCAGTTTGATCGCCGGAATTTCAGTCACCGCACCATCCTATAGGGTGGATATGATGCAGCTTGAAGCTTGGGGCCCGCTGGTGCGGCGCACGGCAGACAGCATCAGCGGTGATATCGCCATGCGCATGGGGCCAAGAATTTAAAAAATAGAATGCATTTGATGGGCATCCAAAAGGGAGTGAACAATGGCTGACGTATCATTGAGGAAGGTGAAAAAATCCTTCGGCGCGGTGGATGTGATCCATAGTGTTGATCTGGATATTAAGAGCGGAGAGTTTGTGGTGTTTGTCGGGCCGTCCGGCTGCGGTAAATCTACTTTGCTGCGTGTGGTGGCCGGCCTCGAAGACGTCACCGCCGGTGCGCTTTCCATCGGCGGTCGCGATGTAACGCACATTGAACCGGCCGACCGCGGCGTGGCCATGGTGTTTCAATCCTACGCGCTTTACCCGCATATGAGCGTTGAAGAAAATATGGGCTTTGGCCTTAAAATGACCGGCCATGATGCCGCAGAAGTTAAACGCCGCACCGACCATGCCGCGGGTATCCTGCAGCTGGGGCCATTGTTGCAGCGCAAACCCAAGCAGCTTTCCGGCGGGCAGCGCCAACGCGTTGCGATTGGCCGCGCTATTGTGCGCGAACCCAAAGTATTTTTGTTCGATGAACCACTGTCTAATTTGGATGCTGAACTGCGTGTGCAGATGCGGCTCGAAATCGCCAAATTGCACAATCAACTTGGTGCAACCATGATTTACGTGACGCACGATCAGGTTGAAGCCATGACACTGGCCGACAAAATAGTCGTCTTGCGCTCCGGTCATATTGAGCAGGTCGGCTCGCCGCTGGAACTTTACGATAACCCGGATAATTTGTTTGTCGCCGGCTTTATCGGCTCCCCGCGTATGAACTTTTTAGACGCTGTCGCCGACGGCACCGGCGTAACTTTACCACAGTTTGGCAATGTCAAAGTGCCGCTGAAATTAGGAGGCGCAATACCGGTTGGCGGCAAACTGAAATTGGGTCTTCGTCCTGAGCATTTTGACCCGAACGGCGCAGTCAATATTGATCTGCAAATTGACGTCGTTGAACATTTGGGCGGCACCTCGTTTGGGTATGGCGGCGCCAGCAGCGAAGAGCCGATCACAGTTGAAATTAAAGACGGTCGCCGCGTTGCGTCAGGAGCAATGCTTAAAACCGGATTTGATCCGGCAAAAGCGTTTTTGTTTGATGCCGACAGCGGTAAAAGGCTGAGATAATCGTATAACAAAGCGCAACTTTGCTAAACCGGTGCACATTTTACTCCAACCTGAATGCGGGCCAAAATGCCTTTAAAAATTGCTGTCCAGATGGATCATATTTCAACGGTTAATATCGCAGGTGACACGACATTTGCGTTGTGTTTGGAGGCGCAGCTGCGGGGGCACAAATTATTTCATGTCACCCCCGACCGCCTCTCGCTGGACAATGGCAAAGTCGTTGCAGCACTCGAACCCATGCAAGTGCGTGATGTGCCGGGTGACCATTATACGCTTGGTCAAGCCGTGTTGACGAATATGTCAGACATGGATGTTGTGCTGCTTCGGCAAGACCCGCCGTTCGACATGTTTTATGTCACCACCACGCATTTATTGCAGCGTATCCATCCCAAAACCCTGGTGGTAAACGACCCCTTTGAAGTGCGCAATGCGCCCGAAAAATTGTTTGTCACCGAATTTCCGGACTTGATGCCACCAACGTTGATTTCCAAAGACCGTGCTTTGATTGATGCGTTCCGTGCCAGACACGGCGATATTATCGTCAAGCCGCTTTACGGTAATGGCGGCGCGGGCGTGTTTTTGCTGCACCGGGATGACAAAAATTTAGCGTCGCTCTTGGAAATGTTCGCCCACGCCAATCGCGAGCCTTTGGTCATTCAAGCATATCTGCCTGCTGTGCGGGCAGGCGATAAGCGCATCATCTTGATCGAAGGCGAACCTGTGGGGGCCATCAACCGCGTTCCTGCCGCCAATGAAGCGCGCTCCAATATGCATGTTGGCGGTAAGGCAACGCCAATCGAAATGACGGCACGGGACCTGGAAATCTGCGCCCGCATCGGGCCGGAACTTCGCAAACGCGGACAAATTCTTGTCGGGATTGATGTGATCGGTGATTATATGACTGAGATCAATGTCACATCACCAACCGGCATTCGCGAGGTTAAACGCTTCGGCGGCGCGGATATTGCGGCGCTGTTTTGGGATGCAGTGGAAAAGCGGCGGCAAGAGAGGTGAATGTTTAGACCCCGTCGCGCCACAATTGCTCCAACGAAACCCGGTAATTCGGGTATGCAAATTCAAATCCCAATCCTGTGATCTTGGCATTGGACACCTTTTTATTCTCGCCATAAAAACTGCGCGCCATAGGCGTTAATTCTGCGGTGGCAAAATCTTGTTCAGGCGGCACCGCCACGCCGGATAATTGGCAGGCAAAAGCCACGACATCCTGCGGCGGTGCGGGTTCATGATCGGTAATGTTGAAAATCCCGCCGAGATTTTTCTGCGCCAGAAACAAAGTTGCTGAAGCAATGTCTTCAACGCGGATGCGGTTGAACATTTGGCCGGGTTTGACCAGCCGCCGCGCACCACCTTCCAGTGCGGTTTTAATCTGGTTTCGGCCCGGCCCGTAAATGCCGGACAGGCGCAAAATAGCGAGTGGCACACTGGTTTCGGCAAACATATTTTGCCAAGCCTGTTCAGCGGCTACGCGGGCAATCGAGCGGCTTGAGACCGGTTTGCAAACAGTGTTTTCATCGACCCAAGCACCATCATGGTCGCCATAAACTCCAACGGTTGAAAGATAGGCGGCCCATCTGAGTTTTGGCATTGCCGTTTTCAAATCGGTGAGCAGCGGCAAAACCGGATCACCGCCTTGGTCTGGCGAAATGGATAAAATGAGTTTGGTGGCGGAGGTAAATGCCTCCACAATTTCCGGCGTCAACTTTCCATCAAATGCCAAAGCAGTAGCGCCGGTTGCTGCAACACCTGCAAATTTAGCGGCGCTGCGCGTAGTGCCAATGACGGGTTCGCCCGCCTCAACAAACGCACGCGCAATGGCCTTGCCGGAAAATCCGCAACCCAAAATCAATGTTGTCAATTCAATGTACTTCCCAATGCAGCCTGCCATTCTGCGATAACAGTATCATCGCTTTCTTGGATATATTTTTGCGACAGGGTTTGCATTTCGTTGTTTGGCAGAAGTTGAGACAGCGCCCATATTGCAGCGCCGCGCACCAAGGGTGAAGTATCTGCAAGCAATCCGGTAACTGGTTCGGCTAAACCTCGGTCAGCTGAATTGCCGGCAGCAATCAACACATTGCGCATAAACCTGTCGCGCCCGATGCGCTTAATGGGTGATCCTGAAAATCGCGCGCGAAAGGCTGTATCATCGAGTTTGAGCAAATCCGCCAAGGTTGGTGATTTTAGATCATCACGGGCTTTGAGTTTTGCTTCTGATGCAATGCTGGCAAATTTATTCCACGGGCAAACCGCCAGACAATCATCGCAGCCATAAATGCGGTTGCC
>JANMFT010000307.1:0-1740 GCA_031374255.1 Limoniibacter sp.
GACCCTGAGCACGGCGCATGGCTTCGGCGAGTTCGGGAAAATCGCTGAGCGGACGGGCCCGCGCAAAGACTTCCATTGTAAATTCTGGAATATCCTCACCATGCGCCAACTCATATTCATCGAGTGTAACGCGATCCGCCATCAAATCATCCATTGTTGGCAGCGGCTTTGATGGCTTCAAGCCAGACTTTGCGTTCACGTTCATTCATTTTCCTCATTGATATGATGCGTGTTTTATTAGCCCGTGGTGTCCAACAATAGGTGCACGGAACTCCATTCAACGCGCCGTAAGTATTAAAACGCGGCTCACCATAAATTCGTCTTATATCAGCGTCGATAATTACGGTTGCCGGATCAAATTTAGTCACATCGGCAAAATCCAAGCCACGCTCCTTGAGCGCTTTTTGCCGCTTGTCTTCATCCCATTCCAAATCCATGTATCACACATATTTAATTGTGGCCACGATTAAATTAAACGCTCAACCCGCCAAACAGCGTCGGCAAGTCCAGCGGTCTGAAACCGTAATGCTCCACCCACCTCACATCAGCGTCGAAAAATGCGCGCAAATCAGGCATGCCGTATTTCAACATGGCCAGGCGGTCGATGCCCATGCCCCAGGCGAACCCCTGAAATTCTTCGGGGTCGAGCCCGCCGGAGCGCAAGACATTCGGGTGCACCATGCCGCAGCCCAAAATCTCCATCCAGTCTTTGCCGGTGCCAAAGCGCACTTCGCCGGGGCGTGAACGGTCGCACTGAATATCGACTTCCAGCGATGGCTCGGTAAACGGAAAGAACGATGGCCTGAACCGCATATTGACGGTTTCAACCTCGAAAAATGTTTTGCAGAATTCTTCCAATATCCATTTCATATTGGCAACATTGGCGGTTTTATCGACAACCAAACCTTCGACCTGATGGAACATTGGCGAATGGGTGGCGTCAGAATCCTGCCGGTAGGTTTTGCCGGGGATGACAATCCGGATCGGTGGTTTTTGCGCTTCCATCGTGCGTATCTGTACCGGTGAGGTATGCGTGCGCAGCACTTTGCGATTGCCGTCAGCATCGGGCTTTAAGAAAAATGTGTCATGCATTTCCCGCGCGGGGTGGCCCTCGGGGAAGTTCAACGCGGTGAAATTATAGTAATCGGTTTCAATGTCCGGCCCTTCGGCAATGGCAAAACCCATATCGGCAAAGATCGCTGTAATTTCATCGATCACCTGCGCAATGGGGTGGATACGGCCTGTCTCAACCGGCGAGGGGCGCACTTGCAAGGTAACATCCACGCGCTCGGCGGCGAGGCGCGCATTGATTGCGGCCAGTTTCAGCGTTTGCTTTTTGTTCGCAAGCGCCGTGGTGACTGCATCGCGCAACGCGTTGATTGCCGCGCCCTTGTCTTTACGTTCGTCCGGCGTCATTGTGCCCAAGGATTTCAATAGTTCTGAAACCGCGCCCTTTTTGCCCATCGCGCCAAGACGAACGGCCTCAATCGCCGCCTCATCATTGGCGCTTGCAATTGCGGCCATGAGTTCAGTTTCAAGGCTTTTAAGATCGCTCATCATTCATACCCGTTGAAACAAAAAGACAAATAAACGAAAAAAGGGCCCGCGCCGGAAACCGCCGCAAGCCCTTGAGATTATGTGGTTTGGTTAAACCCTCAAGCGGCCGCGATGGCGCGCTCAAAAGCATTTGGTGTGGTGTCTTTGAGGTAGGTCAAACCAATTTTCGCCTGCTCAACGAGC
>JANMFT010000313.1:0-7648 GCA_031374255.1 Limoniibacter sp.
ACCGCTTGATTGAAGCGGGAGATCGTAATTTCTGGACACCCGACCCGGATGTCTGGGACGCCCTGCGGGCTGCAAGTGAAGAGCTTGAAGACCGCGTTGAGGGCATCATGCCGGAGGCAGTATCATGAACGTATTTACCCACCCCAAAACCATGGAACAGGATGCGCGGGCTGCAAAAATCCGTAGCGCTGCGGCACGCGGCACGGATGGCGAGGGTTCAGTTCAAGTGCAGCTTGAGGCTGGATTTGAAGGCACCACCGCCAAAGTTTTTGCCATCTACGGCAAAGGCGGCATTGGCAAATCGACCACATCTTCCAATTTGTCAGTGGCGTTTTCAAAGCTCGGCCACCGCGTGTTGCAAATCGGGTGCGACCCCAAACATGACAGCACCTTCACGCTGACAAAATCGTTGATCCCGACGGTTATTGATGTGCTTGAGGGAGTGGACTTTCACCCTGAGGAACTGCGCGTCGAAGACTTCGTGTTTGAAGGCTATAATGGCGTTAAATGCGTGGAGGCTGGCGGGCCTCCAGCAGGCACAGGTTGCGGCGGCTATGTGGTCGGGCAGACTGTGAAATTGCTCAAAGAGCACCATCTGCTTGAAGACACTGACGTTGTGATTTTTGACGTGTTGGGCGATGTTGTGTGCGGCGGTTTTGCTTCGCCTTTGCAGCATGCCGAACGCGCGCTTGTGGTTGCCGCAAATGATTTTGATAGTATTTTTGCGATGAACCGGATTATTGCGGCGATCAAAGCCAAAGCCAAAAACTATGACGTCAGGCTTGGTGGCGTGATCTGCAACCGCTCGCGCGAAACCGATCAGATTGACCGTTATAATGCCGCGATTGGCCTTAGCCGTTTGGCGCATATTCCAGACTCTGATCAAATCCGCCGGTCACGCCTTAAAAAATCAACTTTGTTTGAAATGGGCGACACGCCTGAGTTGGTGCATATTCAAAATGAATATTTGCAGCTGGCCGAGCAATTGTGGGCGGGCGTGCCTGCGCTAACCGCTGAGCCAATGAAAGACCGCGAGATTTTTGATTTCCTCGGTTACGAGTGAGAGTGAGTTGAATAATGTTAGCTGACCCCGGTTACACACAAAGACGCGAAACCATCCGGACATATTTTGACCGGACGGCGGTTGATGCGTGGAAGCGTTTTGCATCTGACGCGCCGATGGGCCGTGTGCGCACGTCAGTTCGTGAAGGCCGTGCGCGGATGCGGGCTGAGATACTGTCCCGTTTTCCTGCAGATTTACAGGGCTGGCGCATATTGGATGCCGGCTGCGGTGCAGGCCATTTGGCAATTGAACTTGCCAAACGCGGCGCTGATGTGACGGGTATTGATTTGTCGCCTGAGCTTGTTGGTTTTGCGCGGAAAGAAATTCCGGCTTTTGATGGCCCGGGCCGGGTGCGCCTGCATTCCGGCGATATGCTAACCCGCATTTTCGGCCGGTTTGATGCTGTTGTGGCGATGGATTCAATCATCCATTATACGCCGAAACAGGCAATTGAAGCGCTGGAGACATTGGCGGGCAACACGGATCAGAAAATCGTGTTCACCCATGTGCCACGCACGCCCTTGCTGCAGACGATGTATCTGGCAGGAAAACTTTTCCCGCGCCGTGACCGCTCTCCGGTGATTGAGCCGGTGGCATCTGATTGGCTGGCTGAAGCGCTCGATGCGCAAATTGGCAAAGATAAATGGACTTTCGGTAATTCTGTTCGCGTTTCATCAGGCTTTTACAACAGCCAAGCGATGGAGATAAATCGGGGGTCTTTGGGCTGATGTTCAAACGCAATGCCGCCAGCATAGCTCCGAAAACGCCACGTATGATTGTGGCGTTTCAGGCTATCAGCACGCGGTTTTTGCCGTTTGCTGATGCTGCAACGGTTGATTTGCCTTTGCTGCGTTTGTTGCGGCTGTCGCTGTTTCAAGTTTCGGTGGCAATCGCCACAGTTTTACTGACAGGCACCCTTAACCGCGTGATGATTGTGGAACTTGGTGTTCCCACTAGTTTTGTCGCTTTAATGATTGCAATACCGGTTTTGGCTGCGCCCGCACGCGTGCTCATCGGGCATCGCTCTGATAATTATAAATCGGTGCTTGGCTGGCGGCGTGTGCCTTATATTTGGCTCGGCACGATGACGCAGTTTGGCGGCTTGGCGATCATGCCGTTCGCGCTTCTCTTGATGCAGTCGCAGTCGATGGGCCCAGCTTGGGTTGGGCCTGTCGCAGCAATGGCCGCGTTTTTAATCACCGGCCTTGGTATGCATATGACGCAGACTGCCGGTCTGGCTTTAGCGACGGACTTGGCTTCCGAAGAAAGCCGCCCGCGTGTGGTGGCGTTGATGTATGTAATGCTGCTGGTTGGTATGGTTGGGGCGGCTTTGGTGTTTGGGCAATTGTTGCAAGCCTATTCGCCGCTGCGCCTCATTCAGGTTGTGCAGGGCTGCGCGGTGGCGACGATATTGATCAACGTCATCTGCCTCTGGAAGCAAGAGCCGCGCAACAAACTGGCATCGCACCCCGACCGTAAGATGATCAGTTTTGTTGATGCCATAAGCGCATATCGCAGCAATCTGGATTTCAAACGGCTGATGACAACCGTTGGCGTTGGTGCTGCCGGTTTTGCGATGCAGGATGTTTTGCTTGAGCCCTATGGCGGCGAAATATTGGGGCTTTCTGTCTCACAAACCACGTTGCTCACAGCCATCTCGGCAGGGGCTGCGATTTTAGGTTTTGCTGTTGCCGCAAAATTAATGGCCAAAGGTCGCGATATGCATGCGATGGCAGGTATCGGCATGCTGGTCGGTATTGCCGGTTTTAGTGCGGTGATTTTTGCAGAACCGTTTCAATCACCTGCTTTGTTTCGCATTGGCACGGCGTTTATCGGCTTTGGAGGCGGCCTGTTTGGTGTTGGAACTATGCTCGCGGCCATGCGGCTTGGCAAGCTGAGCGATAATGGGATTGCCATTGGCGCTTGGGGCGCGGTTCAAGCCACCGCCGCCGGACTTGGCATTGCGTTTGGCGGGCTTATCCGCGACGGCGTTAACTCTTATGTCGGTATTGTCACCGATCAGGCCATATCTGCGCCGCTGGCAGGCTATGCCGTTGTTTATCACCTTGAAATAGCCCTGTTGTTTGCAGGGTTGATTGCCATTGGTCCGCTGGTGGGGCGTGACCGTTATCTGAAACCTGAACATCCAATGCCGTTCGGCCTTGCCGAATTGCCTGGATAACGCTCAAACAGAGGAGTGTCGAAAAATGGAAACTGGAGATATCACCGGATATATCGATACCGCGCAGGTGCTGCTGTACCTGTTTTGGATCTTTTTTGCCGGTCTGATTTATTATCTTGATATGGAAGGCCGCCGCGAAGGCTTCCCGATGGAATCAGATGTGACAGGCGCTTACGAGAAAAACAAATGGCTGTTTATGCCAGCACCGAAAACCTTCAAACTGCCCCACGGCCATGGCACGGTTACGGTGCCAAACGACAGCCGCGATAATGCTGAGCGTCCTGTGCCGGGTGCAAAAGTTTATTCTTTTTCCGGTTCGCCTTATACCCCGACCGGTGCAAATCCAATGCTGGATTCCATCGGGCCCGGCTCATGGGCTGACCGCGCAGACACGCCGGATTTGACCTTGCATGGCCATGCCAAAATCCGCCCGCTTCGCGCTGAACCCGCTTTCTCGATTGCCAAAGGCGATCGCGATCCGCGCGGGCTTCGTGTGGTTGGTCATGACAGCGTTATTGCCGGACGTATCACCGATGTTTGGGTGGATACTGCCGAGCAGATGATCCGTTATCTGGAAATCAGCAATGGCGAAGGTAAAAACGCCCGCAATGTGCTTGTGCCTTACAATTTTGCGGTAATGAAAACACCGCGCGACAAAGAAGTGGTGTTTTATGTTCACGCCATATCCGGTGCGCAATTTGCCGACGTGCCGGGCACTAAGAAAGCCGATGAAGTGACGTTCCTCGAAGAAGATAAGATCATGGCTTATTATGGTTCGGGTCTGCTTTATTCGACGCCGAAACGTATTGGCCCGAAACTGTAATTTTAGGGACTTTGTGATGAGTGAAACTGGCGGTCCAGAACATGACATTGAGCCGGTGCCGGGCCTACCCGGTCGCCTGCCTGATGGGGAGTATATTGTCTGGCAGGGGCAACCGGAGCTTAAAACCGTTATGACACGGTTGCTTCGCGCCCGCTGGATCGCCATTTATTTTGCCATCGCCGCATTGTGGAGTGTGGCGGTGGGTATCAATAATTCTGAAGGCGCTTGGGCGCTTTTTGGCCGCGTAACCTTCATTACGGTGGCTGCTGCAATTTTGTTCGGGTTGATGTTTCTTTACGCCCGCGCAATTGCCAAAACATCACTTTACACCTTGACAAACCAGCGCGTGGTCATGCGCGTCGGGATTGCGATCTCAGCCAGTTTCAATTTGCCTTTTAAACAAATTGCCGGTGCGGATTTCCGCGTTGGCAATGATGGTTCAGGCGATGTCGCACTGACGCTTAAGGCCGGCCACGGCCTGTCTGGTTCAGTGTTTTTCCCGCATCAGCGTGGTGGCCTGTGGCGCAAATTATCACCGCAAATGATTTGCCTTATCGACGCAAAATCAGTGGCTGAAAAACTAGCAGTGCAATTGCGGGCTTATGCTCCTACGACGCAAGAGACAGGGGCTGCAACCGGTGATAGCGTAATTTTGGATGTGGAATTACCGGCCAAATATGAGGGTGGAAAAGCACAGCCTGCCCAAATTGTTCGCAGTAAAATTGTGCGGACCGCGAGCTGACAGAAGGGACTTTGACGATGGCATATTCCAGCACGGTTCCAGCGCCTGAATTTAAGCAGAGTGCAGTCTCTGGCCAACGCGAATTTGATCAAAGTGTGGCCTCTGGCCAACGCCAGGCGCGCATCATGTTGAAGATCATTTTGGCTGTTGCTTGTTGTGGATTGGCACTTGCGTCACTTGGCAAATTCACAGGCATTGGCGCTGAGCGTGTTTTGAATGGCGCGGTTGTGGCGACATATAATGTATCCATGATGGTTGAAGCCGATGATGCCGTGGCGCTGCGCTCGGTTGAAACCGGCCAGATTATTGTTGGTTTTGATAAGGGCCATGGCGGGTTTTTACGCGGTGCCATCCGCGCCTTTGGCCTTAAGCGTAATCAAATGAAAATTGCCCCGGCAGCACCCTTTGTGGTGACGCGGTGGGAAAGCGGGCGCATCACGCTCAATGATCCGGCAACCAACCATCAGGTGCCGGTGGATTCGTTCGGGCCAATGGTGACAAAAATGTTTGCACCGTTAGTTTCTGAAGAAATTTCTAAAAAGTAGGGGTTCGAATTTCCGAAACGGGAACTTGAAAGGAGGTTAAAATGGGTGTTTTCACAAAAACAAAGATCGACGTGCCTTGCACGATAGAGATCAATAACACCTTTGAAGCATTGGGCGCACATGTGCGTTTCGACAATGGGATGACTGTATATCCCGGCGATGAAGTTATGGTTCAAGGTGCGCCAGTCGCGGTGCCTTACGGCAATAATGAAACGTTCAAACGGGTCGCCACCATCACCCGCGCCTCTACGCTGGAACGTCTGTGGACACGGGCGACCGGCGATTTTGAATTTATGGAACTTTGCGAATTTTCGTTTTCTGAAAGGGCAACATTATGAACACCTATGTCGCCGCTGATGATTTTGTCGGGCAAATGCAAGTCCAAAACGAAACCACGCAAACTGCCGTTAATTCGACCATGCTCAATCCAAGGTTTTACACGACGGATTTTGATGAGATGGACCGGCTCGATGTCTCCGGTGTGCGCGCCGAATGGGATGCGCTGATTGCTGAGATGAAGTCAGACCCCAATAAGGGTCATTTCAAGCGCAATGAAAACTGGAACACAATTGATCTGGAATCGCTGCCGGAGGGTCTGCGCAAAGAGTTCACTGATTTTCTGGTGTCGTCGCTGACGGCTGAGTTCTCAGGCTGCGTGCTTTATAAAGAAATGAAGCGACGTGGTTCCAACGCCGATATTTGCGAATTGTTTGGATATATGAGTCGTGATGAAAGCCGCCATGCCGGCTTCATCAATGATGCACTCAAAGAGTTCAACATCGCGGTGAATATGGGCTTTTTAGCGAAGGCTAAAAAATACACCTATTTCCGGCCGAAGTTTATTTATTACGCGACATATTTGTCAGAAAAGATCGGCTATGCGCGTTACATCACAATTTTCCGGCATCTGGAAAAGCATCCGGAGCGGTTGTTCCATCCGATTTTCAAATGGTTTGAAGAATGGTGCAATGATGAGTTTCGCCATGGTGAGGCATTCTCGCTCATTATGCGGTCTAACCCGAAACTAATTTCCGGCGTCAACAAATACTGGATCAAGTTTTTCTTGCTGGCCGTGTTTGCCACCATGTTCGTACGCGACAGTGCCCGCCCGCATTTTCATAATGCGCTCGGTGTCGATATTGAAGATTACGACATGAAAGTGTTTCGGCTTACCAGCGAGATTTCCAAACAGGTCTTCCCGCTGACAATTGATTTGGATCATCCGGCGTTTATGGCGAGCCTGCATAAGCTCAATGCTATTAATGTTGAGATGGGCGAATTGGCTGAAGCTGGCGGAATTGTTGCAAAATTCAAACGTGGTTGGCTCACTGCCAAAGCAGGCGTCATTTTCGCACGGCTTTATATGATCCCGACAATTGACAACTCCATTCCGGCGACAAGCCGGTTGCAACCGGTTTGGTGAGCCGATGACGCTGATCTTAGGCACGTTTGGTTTGGCGATTTTGGCCTGGTGGGGTTCCACCGGCCTGATCGTTCTTGCCGTGCGTTCCTTCGAGCAGCGCCATGGCCTGGTTATGGTCGGCGCAACTTTTATGGCGGCACTCGGTCTTGTGGCTTTAATTGTGTCGGCAGGTTCGGCGACAGTTGCCGGAGCGTTCACTGCTTTCATCGGCGCATTGTTGATCTGGGCGTTTTTCGAAACGGCGTTTTTGTTAGGCTGGATCACCGGCCCGCGCAAAACGGCGTTGCCATCAAATGTATCATCAAGCCAGCGGTTCCGTTTTGCAGCCGAAACCGTTATCCATCACGAGTTGGCTTTGGTTGGCACAATGGCGTTTTTGACGTTCACCATGTGGGGTTCGGCCAACCATGTTGGCGTGATGATTTTCGCGTTGCTGTGGGTGATGCGGCTGGCTTCAAAGTTTATTCTTTTCTTTGGCGCGCGGCATTCCTTGAGCGAGTTGATGCCACCGCGCCTTGCCTATTTGCAGAGCTATTTCCGCACTGATCGCACAACAGTTTTGTTCCCTATTGTACTGGTTTTGGGTGTCGTTAATCTGGTGTTCCTGACCCGTGCAGCTGTGCTAAGCGACGTTCCGTTTTTCATTGTGGCTCATATTCTGGCCGCAACCTTTATGCTGCTCGCTCTTGCCGAGCTTGTGTTTCTCAATCTTCCTGTCCGTGACAGCGCGCTTTGGGCTTGGGCCATGCCCAAATCAAAGCGCAGTAAAACGGGCTTACACACCAACGATCAAAAAACTAGGCCGGTTCAACCGGTTCGTGTCGGAGGCATCAGCTGATGTTCAACTTTGAAGACCACTTTACCGCGCAG
>JANMFT010000326.1:0-9623 GCA_031374255.1 Limoniibacter sp.
GGCATTGCTGAACTTTGCCGGATCATTCATGCCTATGGCGGGCAGGTTTACCTTGATGGTGCAAACTTGAACGCCATTGTTGCGGTCGCCCGCCCGGGTGATTTTGGCGCGGATGTTTGCCATATGAATTTACACAAAACCTTCTGCATCCCGCATGGCGGCGGCGGGCCGGGCATCGGCCCGATCGGCGTTGCCGCACATCTCAAACCGTTTTTGCCGGGCCATGTGGCTTGGGGCACAAATGGTGCAGTTGCCGCCGCGCCCTATGGTTCAGCGTCAATCCTGCCGATCACATGGATGTATATCCGTATGATGGGGGCATCGGGTTTGAAGCATGCCACCGAAACCGCAATTTTGTCGGCTAATTACATCGCCCATAAATTGGAACCGTTTTATCCGGTGCTCTACAAAGGCGATAAAGGCCGCATCGCCCATGAGTGCATCCTAGATACGCGGGTTTTGAAAGACACTGCTGGCATTACGGTTGAAGACATCGCTAAACGCCTGATCGACTATGGTTTCCATGCACCGACCATGTCGTGGCCTGTTGCCGGCACGCTGATGGTAGAGCCAACCGAATCAGAGCCTAAACACGAGCTTGACCGTTTTTGCGATGCAATGATTGCGATAGCTTATGAAGCCCAAAAAGTGCGCGATGGTATCTGGCCTGCCGGTGATAATCCGCTTGTCAATGCGCCGCACACCGCTGCTGATATTTTGGGCGATGAATGGGCGCACCCTTATTCGCGCTTGATTGCCGCCATGCCGGATGGCCGTGCACCGGATTCCAAATATTGGCCGCCGGTTGCCCGTATTGACAATGTGCATGGCGACCGCAATTTAGTGTGCTCTTGCCCGCCGATAGAAGCACTGGCGAGCTGAAGGGCCAGTCCAACTAACCAACGTCATTCCCGCGCAGGCGGTAATCCAGAATGATTATCAGAGATTTAATGTAAAAACGCTGGATCCCTGCCTGCGCAGGAATGACGGCAAGCATCAAGGAGTTGTGCAGGTGGCGAACTCAGCACCCGCCGTTTTAATTTGATAATTGGGTATCAATCTTAGGATCGGCTTCCAGTGCATCGCGGAGTTTCTTGAAAGCCAGCCTGATCCGACTTTTCACGGTGCCAAGTGGCAGGCCAGAAAGTTCGGCGATTTCGCTGTGCGACAGGTTTTTGAAAAACGCCTGATTGATCAGTTCCAATTGCTCTGGACGTAGCGATTTCATGGCCTGACGTACGCGCTCGTCGCGGGTCGCAGCATCCATTTCATCATCAGCAGCCTCGTTAGGCGAAGGGTGAAAAATCGGATCGTTCGGGTCAATGCGGTCTGATTTATCACGGCGCAGCAAATCAATGCGGCGGTTTCGTGCCACGCGAAACAACCAAGTGGAGACCGAAGCTTTGGTGGAATCAAACAGATCTGCCTTGTTCCAAAGCACAATCATCGTGTCTTGAGCGATTTCCTCGGCCATTCCATTTGAGGTGCCAATACGCATGAGATAGGCATTGATGCGGGGGGCGAAATGATCAAACAATTTGGCGAAAGCCGCGCGGTCGCGATCTTCCGCCACACGGCGGGCCAGTTCTGCAAATTGTGCGGCTTGGCTCTCGTTCATACTCTGCCAGAATTGAATTAACTCAAGCTCAAAGGTGTTTTCAATCCGGCTTGCTAGCCTTCAACATTATGGCGTTAGCAAGGCCCTTGCAACAGCGGAAACGCCGATTTGCTTGACGTTATCAGCCAAAGTTTTTGACAAAAGCTTTAAGCCGTGAATTTGCCGCTTTTTTGCGGCCAATAGACCGGAGAATAAAAATAATGAGCAGCTTGAGTGGCAAATTGCATCACAACTTGAATAGAGCTGAAAAACACTTTGGTTTTGCCGCACTTCGTTCATCGGTTATTAACCGTGAACCACAGACAATACACAGAGTTCGACAACCGTCTTTTGCGGGTGCTGGCCAGTGGCTGGATGATGCGAAAAGACAAGTCTGAACGATTGAGTTTTTTACAGGAACAACGCCCGTGACACGCTTCAACCTTATGATGTCTCTCTTTGCAGCCACGGTTGCAACTGCCGTTGCAGCTGGAACCGCAAACGCCCAATCCTCCGGCCGCACTGGCCAGTTTGAGGCGTGGGGAACTTATGTCTACCAAACTGGTGGCAAAAAAACCTGTTATATTCTGGCCGCACCCATTCCGAATTCTATGAAACCGGCAACAATTGACCATGGCGATAATTATTTTCTGATCAGCCAGAAGCCGGGTGAAAACGTGGCTTTCGAACCGCAATTTATTGCCGGCTATAATATGCAGGAAAACGGCAAGGTTGTTGTCACAATCGACAGCAAGCCCTTCTCGATGTTCACCCGCGGAAAATCAGCTTGGCTTGAAAATGCTGCCGAAGAGCCTGCTCTGGTTGCTGCGATGAAAAACGGCAAAGCAATGTCGGTTGCGGCAAAATCAGGCCGCGGCAATGCAACATCCTATGAGTTTTCATTGAAGGGCGTCACCAAAGCGCTGACGCAAATTCAGAGCTGCAAGTAACTGTTCTCGTTTCTTGATCGTGACCGCAACGCAATTTGATGTTACAGCCGCACCAACACGCAATTGGTGCGGTTTTTGTTTGCGGTTTTAAATGGCGCTTTCCCTTGATCTGATGAACCCTGCAATGCGGCCTGTAATAGCCAGCGCTGAAAAGCCAACTTTGATCGGGCTTGACCGCGCCGGTTTGATGGAAGCGCTCTCAGGCATAGGCGTGGACCAACGCGCGCTGAAAATGCGGGCGCAGCAATTATGGCATTGGCTTTATGTGCGCGGCGTATCTGATTTTGGCCAGATGGCCAATGTCGCCAAAGACATGCGGATTTTGCTGGACAAGCATTTCACCTTGGCACGGCCTGAAATTATCGAAGAACAGATTTCAAATGACGGCACGCGGAAATGGCTGTTCCGATTTCCGCCGCGCGGTGCAGGGCGGCCTGTTGATATTGAGACCGTTTATATCCCCGAAGAGGGTCGCGGCACGCTGTGTGTGTCCTCACAAGTCGGCTGCACTTTGACCTGCTCGTTTTGCCATACCGGCACACAAAAGCTGGTGCGCAATTTAACGTCGGAAGAAATTCTCAGCCAGCTTTTGATGGCACGTGACCGGCTTGGGGATTTCCCCGGCGCTGATGTTCCCGTGGGCGGCATGGTTCCTTCCGAAGGCCGCAAAGTCTCCAATATGGTGATGATGGGGATGGGCGAGCCGCTCTATAATTTCGAAAATGTCAAACAGGCTTTACTGATTGCTACCGATGGCGAAGGGTTGTCGCTATCCCGCCGCCGCGTGACACTATCAACATCGGGCGTGGTCCCGGAGATTTACCGTACCGGCGCGGAAATCAACGTCATGCTGGCGATATCGCTGCATGCCGTAACGGATGAACTCCGCGATGTTCTGGTACCGATCAACAAGAAATACCCGCTCAAAGAATTGCTCGACGCCTGCCGCGCTTACCCGGGTTTAACCAACGCACGGCGCATCACCTTTGAATATGTCATGCTCAAAGGCATTAATGACAGCCCGGCTGATGCGCGCGAATTGGTACGATTACTCAAGGGCATTCCAGCCAAAATCAATTTGATACCGTTTAACAAATGGCCCGGCGCAGGTTATGAATGTTCAGACTGGGCGACGATTGAGACGTTCGCCGATATCATCAACCATGCCGGCTATGCCTCGCCTATTAGAGCACCGCGGGGGCGCGATATATTGGCAGCCTGCGGGCAGTTAAAATCAGCGTCGGAGCGGATGAAAAAAACCGACCGCGACGCGCTGGAACAAGAAAAGCTGGAGCATCTGGCGCTCGAAGCCATGATGATATCGGGGCACGGCGAATGAACATTGCCAAGACATTGGCTTGGATGGTGTTGGGCTATTTGGTGGCAGTGCTTGTGGCAACGCTCGTGACTGTTGCCTTGATATTGGCGCTCTCGGCCTTGCCAGATGGCGGGCAATTCGGTTCGTTCTATAATTTGATTAAAGATGTTGCTGGATTTATCACCGTCGGCTTGCTGATTACGGTCAGTTACGCCTTTCCGGGCTGGCTGATCTGCGTTGTTATTGCCGCCTATCGCTCTTTCAATCGAAGGGGTTATTTTCTGATTTCAGGTGCTTTAACTGCCCTGCTGGCGAACGCGCTACTAGAAGGACTGTCAGGCGGCGGATTGATGTTTAACGCGACAGGCGAACTAGGTGGAGTTGTGCTGGCGTCAATTGTCGGCGGTGCTTTTGGCGGCTGGGCCTATTGGCGGGTGGCAATGGTGCGTTTTGGCAAATGGCGGGTTGAAGCTTGACCACCTTTTTTGCCTATCTTGGCCGGCTTGTTGTGATTTCGCTTGGCTTTAGCGCTGCGGTTATCGCTGCACTGATTATCGTCAGCCTGCCGGTTTGGGTTCAACCTGACCCTGTTGAAACAGTTTTAACTGTAACCGCGTTTGCGATGGGTATGCTGTTTCTCGGTGCGCATTTGGGCAGTGCAGCGGGACTCATAGTTTTCGTTGCAATTGCAATTTCTGAATATCGCGGCTGGCGCGATTGGCTGACTTATACGCTGGCAGGCGGGGCGATTACTGGCGGCACAATGCTGGTGTTGACCGGCGGTAAAAACCTATCTGATTTGGCCCTGATGACCGCCGCAGGTCTAGCCGGCGGAATTGCCCATTGGCTGGTTGCAGGGCGTAATGCCGGAAAATTATTGGAACGGATTATTGCTCAGCGCAGCCAATAATTATCGGGCTTCTGCGGTCATAACTTTAATTGCAAAATACGAAAAAACGCCCGCAAATAGGTAGTCCGTGGCGCGGGTCACCTTGGGGTTGGCCTTCATGGCGCTGGAAAACCGGTCTGCCAGCCACACCATCGGCAAGGTAATTGGTAGCGATACCACGTTAAACATAACTCCAAGAAAAAAGAGCTTACTCACAGCGTTCGGGTCTGATGCCGATACAAATTGCGGAAGAAACGTCAGGAAGAACATCACGATTTTCGGGTTCAGCAAGTTGATGCCAAGACCGGTGAGATAATGTTGGACGATTGGTTTTGGGGTTGCGGCGGCATTTCGGGTTGCGGTGAACGAGGAGCCGTTTTTAAGAGCGTCAAACGCCAGCCAAACGAGGTAAGCCGCGCCCGCAAGTTTGAGCACCCAAAACGCTGTCGGGGCCGCTTTCATTAAAGCCGCCAAACCAAGTGCCACCAGAGCCGTGTGCACTAAAATACCCGTCAGCGCGCCGGCCATACAGGCAAAACCAGCGGCGCGGCCATAGGTGAGCGCACGTCCAACAAACAAAGCCATATCCGGCCCGGGCGTAATTGCCAGCACCACGCAAGCGGCGGCGAAGGGGATCAGGACCGAAAGTTCCGGGATGAAGTTCATTCGGCCATCACCACTTTAACTTTTTCGCCCGACGATATCGCGCCTGCTGCGCCGAGACCGTTCAGCAAACGAAACAGTTCCTGAGCGCGGTCAACGTCTTTCATTCGGGCGGCGAAGTTGGCTGGTGTTTCACCGGCTTTGGCTGTGGTAATTTTAACGCGCAAAGGCTTGATTGCGGCCCTTTCAACGGTGCTCAACGCGCGGAAGCTGTTTCTGACAACGGCAGCAATCGGCTCAGGATCGGCAGTTCCGGGCGCAGCTGTCAAAATACGGTAGACGCCGTCGCCGACACGGATAACCGTTACGTCGAACCGCCAGTTTTTAGCGGTGGCCTTGCCGTTTGCTGCTTCAAGGCCGTTGAGCGTGATCGGGCGGATACTGGCGGGATCAAGCCCGCCAACCCAGCCACTTGCAAGATAGTCGGTGATTGAGACATTGGGGTTTAATTTAGCGCCATCAAAGCGGATCGCGGCATCACCCGGGCCGGTTGCCAATACTGCGGCGGCGGTGTTGTCGATTGAAAAGCCTTGAGGCACGTTAAATGCAATGCCGAGGGCGGGATGCGCAAACTTGGTGCCGCGCACATAACCTTCTTCCGCCGAATCACCATAAAGCAACCCATCCAAGCCAGCCAGATATTGGTCGCGCTCGCGCGAACCGGTCCCGACAGGGCCAATCTCACGTGCTTTGGCCTCCGCCAAGGCTTGGCGCTGCGGGGCTGAGGGGTGCGAGGCCAAGAAATCCAGGGAACCATCGGTTTCGCCGGAGTTGCGTTGAAACGCGCTATTGGCAGCCATCGCCCGCTGAAAGCGCACGGCGGCATATGGGTCAAAACCGGCCTGACCCAGCAGTTTGATACCGATAGCGTCAGCTTCGAGTTCCTGCTCACGTGAAAATTGTGCCAGCCGCAACTTGCCACGCAATTTGCTTTGTTCAACATCGGCTTTGTCTTGCCACACTTCGGAGATCACGCGGCTAGCGAGCGCCTCACGGGCTTCAAGCCGTGCACGTTCAATGCCGTGATTGGCAATCACATGCGCCATTTCATGGGCAATCACTGCGGCAAGTTCCGATGAGTCATTGGCAAGCGCCAGCAATCCGCGTGTAATATAAAGATATCCGCCGGGCAGCGCGAAAGCATTGATTTGCGGTGAATTCAAAATTCTGATGTTGAACGTCTGCGCCGGATCCGGCGATACTGCAACCAATTTGCCGACAATGCGCGCTACCGACAATTCCAGTTTGGTGTCAGAGTAAGAGCCGCCATAGGTGTTTAAAATGCCTTGATTTTGGCCGCGTGCCAGCCGCACCAAATCATTGTCACCGGCTACGCTATCGACTGTCACGGGTACACTGGACGGCTTGATCTCAGCCACCAGATCGGGTGATACTATTGGCGTGCACGCGGCCAGCCACAACGTTGCGCCCGCAAACAGAGCGGCGCGAATCGGTTTCACGTTTGAGGCTGGCTTAAAGTCTGACGTCACGCTGGGCTGTGCTTCCGATGATTTGTGATTGTTGAGTGGCTGAAAAAGCCTGAAACAGCAAGATACGAAGTGATTTTTCGTTTCAGGTTTTGTTTTGCTTTGATCCCAAATAATCCGCCAATGCTGAACCTTTCGGGGGCTGTTGCAAAGCGTCTGCGGGCATTGTGGCGGAAAGCTGGCCGTTTTCAACAAACCCGATTCGCGTTGCAAAATGCTCAGCATCGTCCGGATTATGGGTGACCATAATGACTGTAAGATTTTTCTCGATTTGCAGCTGCATAACCAAATCCAGCATCTCTACCCTCATGGCGGGGCCAAGCGCAGCAAAAGGTTCATCGAGCAGCAGCACAGGTTTGTCGCGCAGCAATGCCCTTGCTAAAGCCGCCCGCTGGCGCTCACCGCCGGAAAGTTCATAGGGCAAGCGCTTGCCCAAACCGGTGAGGCCAACCTTCGTTAATGCGATTTCGACCGCCTGGTTCTCAGCTTTCGAAAACTTGAGACGCGGCGCAATTCCAAGCCCGATATTCTGCGAAACCGTCAAATGGCCGAACAGATTATTGTCTTGAAACAGGATCGAGACAGGCCGCGCAGCAGGTTCGACGGAAGTCATGTCCATATTGCCAGAAATTATGCTGCCCGATTGCGGGGTTTCGAACCCGGCGAGCAGATGCAGCAATGTGGATTTACCCGAACCGCTCGCCCCCATGATCGCCAGACGCTCACCTGCACCAACGCTGAAATTAAAGCGCATCTGTTCGTTGCCGGGGTAAGCAAAGCGCACGTTTTCTAATGAGACAGCTTTCATCTGCGTGTCTCCTTATCGATCAGCAAATCAGCAAGCCTGAGCAAACCAAGGCATAGCACCATAAGTAGCAAGGCCAGCCCGGCCGCATCATCGCTGCGATAGCTGCCAAGGCGGGCAAACAGCAGTGACGGCAGGGTTTGCAGATTGTCAGAACCAAACAGTGCCACGACACCAAGATCGCCCAATGACAACGCTGCAGCAAAAGCAAGTGCGGCAAGGATCGGCCCGCGCAATGCAATTCCTTCCACAAGCCGGAACCTCGTAAAGCCGCTAACGCCAAGCGATGCCGCCAGCCTGTCATGGCGGGCGCGTGAGGCGGCCCATGACGGCGCAAGCATATGCAACACAAAGGGTAACGCCATTATCGCATTAACTGCGACAATCAATACTGGCGCTGCTTTGAGCGGATTGATGACGCCTTGAAGAGCAACAAACCAGCCCGCGCCAATAACGATGGGTGAGACGGACAGCAGTACGCCGCCGCCGCGCAATGCATAATTTGTAATTGTGGTTGAACGAGCCGAAAGAAGCGCGGTTGCCAGAAAGCAACACAGTATGCTGGCAAGTGATGCGAGGGTGAGGCTGGTCAGTATTGCCGAGATAACGGCTGGCTGTGTTACCAGTTTTGAAACATCGGCCTCTAACCCGCGCGCAACGATTGCCAGCATTGGCGCGGCAATGAAAATTGCCGCGGCTGCCATGAGGGTGATGTTCATCATGGCTTCCAGCGATTTTGGCCGCATGAGTTTTGCACGCAACACATCATTATTGCGGACAGGTTCGGCCACCACAAACCGCGAGGCGATTGCAGCAATTACAAGTGCAAACACCAATTGAACAATTGCAAAGGCCACCGCACGTTGAGGCGCATAATCAAAACGCAAGGCTTGATAAATTGCGACTTCAATTGTGGTTGCCTGCGGGCCGCCGCCAAGCGTCAGCACCAATGTAAAGGAGGTGGCGCAAAGCAAAAACACAATTAAAGCCACACCTGAAATGGTGGATTTAATAGCTGGCCATTCCAACAATCTGAACCTTACAAAAGGTGTGAACCCCAATTGTGCGGCCAACCGCCAATGATCATTTGGCACAGCATCAAGCGCCATTAAAAATAGCCGCGTTGCAAGCGGCATGTTGAAAAATACATGGGCCAGAACAATGCCGCCAAGGCCATAAATGCCGGGCCAGCGCGTATCAAACGCCCAACTTAAAAATGGTGCAGCAACGCCAGCGCGGCCAAACAGCGCCAGCAGACCGAGCGCCGCAATCAAAGCGGGTAAAGCCAGCGGCAAAGCCATTAATCGCAGAACCAAAGACCGGCCAAAGAAAATTGGGTGGCGGTGCAAAGCCCGCGCAACAAACACCGCCGGTACGACAGACAGCAGAGTCGAGAGCGCAGCCTGCCAGAGTGTGAAACCGGCAATACGCAAAAAATAAGTATCGAACGCTGACGTGAAACCAGATGATGATTGAAGCGCCGCAACCGCCAGCGCCAGCAATGCGCCGCCGGTGAGCAGCGCCAGAAATCCCAGCGCTGCGAGTGCGGTTTTATTCTGATTGATCAAATTACTTGCCAAAAGAGCCAAGCCATTCTTTGACCCAGGCCTCGCGGTTTTTAGCGACTTCTTCCGGCGCAAAAATCAGGCTTTTCACCGGTTGAACCATTTGGCCAAACACTGGATTGAGCGGTGTTGCAGTGTCAGAAACTGGCAGCATCCAGTTTTTTTCTGGCACTTCATTTTGAAACCCGGGCGACAGCATGAATTCCATGAACTGTTTTGCCAGCGGGTTTGATGCGCCTTTTTTGGTGATGCCGGCCACCTCAATTTGCAAATAATGGCCTTCCGCAAACGCCGCAGCTTGGTAGCGATTTTTGCCCTCGGCAATCATATGGTAAGCGGGCGACGTGGT
>JANMFT010000341.1:0-4301 GCA_031374255.1 Limoniibacter sp.
GTGCCGATCAAACCGCCATCATCATCGCGGCCTGTGATATCAAGCGTCGTGATGGGGGGCAGAGCGTCTGCACGGACGAGTTCTGTGCCACGGCGTTGCAACGCGCCCTCGGCTTCAAGTTCATTCAGCAGGCTTTTAAGCGCAATTCGGTCATTGTTTTTCAAATTAAAGTGCTTGGCAATTTCGCGCTTTGAACTCCGCGACGGGTTGCGCGCCAAAAATTCCAGCACAGCTTGGCGCGTAAAGCTTGGCACTTGCGACGCCTTGAAAGCCTTTTTCATGCCTTATGCGACCTTCGGTTTTTTAGGAGCCGCCTTTTTAGCAGCTGGTTTTTTTACTGTAGCTGGCTTTTTAGCGGTGGCTTTTTTAGGTGCGGCTTTGCCTTTTTTCGCAGGCGCTTTTTCCGCCCGTTCTGCAATCAAAACCAAAGCTTCTTCCAGTGTCACGCCTTGCGGGTCTTTGCCTTTTGGCAATGTTGCATTGATCGCGCCATGGTTGACATAAGCGCCGTATCGGCCCTCGCGCACCGTGATTGCGCCACCATCGGGGTGATCTCCCAAAGATTTAAGCGCGGCAGGGGTAGATGTGCGGCCACGGCCCGGATTGGCTTTTTTCTCGGCAATGACAGACACCGCACGGTTAAGCCCAACCGAAAACACGTCTTCGATGCTTTCCAAATTGGCATAGGCACCATCATGCAGCAGGAACGGGCCATAGCGCCCAAGGCCTGCAGAAATCATCTTGCCGCTTTCCGGGTGCTTGCCGACATCACGGGGCAGCGACAACAAGGCGAGCGCCTTTTCAATATCGACATCTTCGGGTTTCCAGCCTTTTGGCAAACCAGAGCGCTTGGCGTCTTTGGCATCCCCGCGCTGAACATAGGGCCCGAACCGCCCGACTTTCAGCGTGATGTCTTCCTGCGTATGCGGGTCTTTACCGAGCACGCCGCCATTGGCCAAGGTTTCGGCTTCGCCTTCACCGGTTTCGCCAAACTGGCGGGTATATTGGCATTCGGGATAATTTGAGCAGCCGATGAATGAGCCAAATTTGCCGAGCTTCAGATTCAGCCGCCCATTACCGCAACGCGGGCACTCACGCGGATTGCTGCCATCATCGCTTTTGGGAAACAGCATCGGATCAAGCGCAGCATCAAGCGCATCGAGCACTTCGGTAATACGCAATTCCTTGGTCTGGTCGATCTGCGCTTTAAAATCCTTCCAGAAATCACGCAGCACTTGTTTGTAAGAAAGAGCGCCATCCGAAATCTGGTCGAGTTGCTCTTCAAGGTCGGCTGTGAAATCAAATTCGACATATTTGCCGAAGAAGTTTTCCAGGAACGCCGTCACGATGCGCCCACGTGATTGCGCAAAAATCCGGCGTTGTTCGACTTTGATGTAGTCGCGGTCAGTAAGGGTCTGTAGCGTCGATGCGAAGGTCGAAGGGCGGCCAATGCCAAGTTCTTCCAGCCGTTTAATCAAAGATGCTTCGCTAAAGCGCGATGGCGGCTCGGTGTAATGTTGCGACGATGCTATCGAATCGCGCGACGCGGTTTCGCCAGCTTTCAGCTCCGGCAGACGGCCATCTTCATCATCATCTTCGGTTGGCTCGGAGTCTTTATCTTTGATATCGGCGTAAGCTGCAAAATAGCCATCAAAGCGCACAACTTGGCCGGATGCGCGCAACGCTGCGGTTTTGCCGGAAGCCACCGCGTCGATCAATACGGTCGTGCGGTCAAACTCAGCACTGGCCATTTGGCTGGCAACAGCGCGCTGCCAGATCAATTCATAGAGCCGCGCCTGATCGCCATCCAAATGCCGCTTCATGTCTGACGGCAAGCGCATGAAATCCGTCGGGCGGATGGCCTCATGAGCTTCCTGCGCGTTTTTGGCTTTGGACGAATAATAACGCGGCTTTTCCGGCACATATTTATCGCCGAACGTCTTGCCTATGGCGTTGCGTGCCGCTGAAATGCCTTCGGGCGCCATCTGCACACCATCGGTTCGCATATAAGTGATAAGGCCAACAGTTTCGCCGCCAATATCGGTGCCTTCATAAAGTCGCTGCGCGGTTTGCATCGTGCGTGAAGGCGAAAAGCCAAGGCGTGATGATGCGGCCTGTTGCAGTGTGGACGTTATGAATGGCGGGCCGGGGCTGCGCTTGACGGGCTTTGCCTCAACATCCGTTATTTTGAAGTTAGATGCATTCAGAAACGCAACAATATCATTAGCTTGATCAGCATTTTTAATGTCAAGTTTGCCGATTTTCTTGCCGTTAAACTCGGTCAGCCGGGCATCGAAAACATCACTACGAATGGATTTGAGTTTGGCCAAAATCGTCCAATATTCTTGCGGCACGAAACGCTCAATTTCAGCCTCGCGGTCGCACACAATACGCAAGGCAACCGATTGCACACGGCCAGCTGAACGCGCACCGGGCAGTTTGCGCCACAGCACCGGCGATAAATTAAAGCCCACGAGATAATCCAGAGCACGACGAGCAAGATACGCCTCCACTAAGGGCTGGTCGATATCGCGCGGTTTTGCCATCGCCTCAAGCACGGCATTTTTGGTGATGGCGTTGAAGACAACACGCTGTACCGGCTTATCTTTCATCACGCGTTTGGCGCGCAGCACCTCCAAAACGTGCCACGAAATTGCCTCGCCTTCGCGGTCAGGGTCGGTTGCGAGAATAAGCCGGTCGGCGTTTTTAACGGCTGATGCTATTTCAGAAAGACGCTTTGCAGCCTTGCCGTCGACTTCCCACAACATCGAAAAATCGTCGTCTGGCAGAACTGAGCCATCTTTAGGTGGCAAATCGCGCACGTGGCCAAACGAGGCGTACACCTCGAAGCCCTTTCCCAAATATTTGTTGATCGTTTTCGCTTTGGCAGGCGATTCGACAATGACAACGTCCATACAGCCACAATTCCTGAGAGTTTTAGTGCCGGCGATCATTGCGACGCCGACGGAACAATTGCGCTCCAATTGGCGTTAGAGGGGTGATTGGTCAAGGCCTCATCGTTTCTTGGACAATATTCAGGCGGGGTAATCCTAAAATATTTGAGCAACCCAATTGACGACAAGTTGCATTAAATGCAACCAATACGTGTATATTTAAGATGAGTCACACCCGATTGCGCGAAAGGGTTTACTCAAAAAGGAACTGAAATAAATGAAGCCAATGCGCACGGCAGAACAGCAGATAGAGCAGCTCGATTACATCGGCGATATGGTCCGGCAGTTGGCTCGGATGGCGTCAGAGGATAATCAAAATTTGCTGACTTATATTTTGAATACTGCTGCTTTTGAGATTGAAGATCAAAAACGTTTGAAGCGAAGCGCTCTTGCTTCAAATGATCGCGGCTCAAGTGATGGCAGTGACAACCCCGCCCGCGCCGCGCTCAATTCGGCCAGCCAATTCAAGTTCTAACAATGCGGCCTGAACCTTGGACGTAGCCTCGCCGCTCTCGCGCACCAGATCATCAACCGATGTAGGGGCAGGGCCAAGCAGGCTGAACAACAGATCAGGCAGTTCATCTTCGGATGTCGCCAAGACAGGTTTGGGCTGGATGTGCTGCGTCAGTGAAGCTGGCAAAGATTTGGGCGGTTGAACTGCTGGCGTCGAAACTCGCGGAACAAATACCGGCTCTTTGGCTGCTAAGGGCCTGACGACTTCGATAATATCTTCGGCTGAACGCGCCAATTCTGCGCCCTCACGGATCAGGCCGTTGGTTCCCGCCGAACGCGGATCAACCGGGTGCCCAGGTATTGCAAAAACCAAACGCCCGGCTTCGGTGGCCATCCGGGCGGTTATCAGAGAGCCGGAGCGTTCGGCGGCCTCCACCACAACTACGGCCAAAGATAGCCCGGCTATAATTGCGTTGCGGCGCGGGAAATCACGTGCGACCGGCTCGTAGCCAAACGGCATGGCTGAAATCAGACACGAGCTTTCGGCTTGCCTCAGGCGGTCGTACAAATCCAAATTTTGCGGCGGGTAGGGCCGGTCCAGCCCGCCAGCCAAAACCGCTATCGTGCCGCCTTGCGACAACGCGCCTTCATGCGCCGCACGGTCAATGCCACGTGCCAAGCCTGATGCAATTGCAAACCCTGCATTGGCCAATTCGGCAGACATTTTTCGCGCAAAAGCCAGCCCGTTGGTTGATGCGCTGCGTGAGCCGACAACGCCAATCGTATTTTGGTTAAGCGCAGACACATCACCCAGCACTGCTATTATCGGCGGTGCACCATCAAAGTGCCGAAGCAATGCCGGATATTCCGGTTCGCCCATCGCCACAAAAACCG
>JANMFT010000352.1:0-1563 GCA_031374255.1 Limoniibacter sp.
GGCATTGACGGCGTGTTTGTCGGCCCTGCGGATTTATCGATTGCGCTGAATAATGGCACGGCAGTTGAGCCGCTTGGGCCGGTCGTCAGTGCGGCAGCGGCTGAGATTGCCAAGCGTACGCGGGATAAGGGCAAGGTTGCAGCGATATTTTGTATCGATGATCAGCGATCAAAAACTTATAAAGAACAAGGCTTTCAGTTGATCGCTTTGCAAACTGATTCAGCGATGATTGCGCGTGGCGCGTTTGAGGCGCTGGCGATTGCCAAGAGTTAGGCCTTTAAGCCTGAGATAAATCTTGCAAAAATCATGGTGCCTTCCGGCCAAGGCCCATGGCCCGATTCTGTATTAATGTGAGCAGATTGCCCCGCATCCATCAAAAACGAACCCCAGCAATTGGCGTAGTCGCCCGCGACCTCAAAATCGCAATAGGGGTCGTTCCTGCTTGCGACCATCATGGATGGAAATGGCAATGGCTCGCGCGGCAAAGGCGCAAAATCATGCTTTAGGCCCGGCAAGACTTCAGGCCGGTTCCAGTCCGATAATGCGACCAGAAACGCACCTGAAACCAGCCCACCCAGTTGCGGTGCGGCATGGGCGATAGCGGCAACGCCGATGGAATGTGCCACCAGCACAACAGGGCGGGTCGCCTGATCAACGGCATCAACTATGGCTTTGACCCACAGTGAGCGTGAAGGCTCGCCAAAATCCGGGTGGATAATGCGCGAGGCATTGCTGAGTTTGTTCTCCCAACGGCTCTGCCAATGCTCCGGCTCAGAATTGCCAAGGCCCGGCACAATAATAATATCTGCTTCTGAAACTTTCATGGCAGCGCTTTAATTGCAGCTTTGCCGGAAGGAAAGAGTTTTGCGCCAAACACATTGATCGCAAGGCCAATAAATACCACCAACGCGCCAAACATGGTCAGCGCGCTGATGCGCTCGCCAAAAACCACGGCCATCGATGAAAAGCCAAAAATCGGGATCAGCAAAGCAAAAGGAGTGACAGTTGCCGCGGGATATTGGCGCAGCAGCCAAGTCCATGCGGTGAATGCAAATATGCTGGCAGCATAAGCCATAAACGCAATTGCGGCGATGACATGCCACGATGGGATGAAGCCTGCCCAACCAAAACTGGTTCCTTCGATGGCCATTGAGGCCAGAAATAGCGGCACGGGGGCTGCCAAACTCGACCATACAACAAATGCAAACATATCCGGCGGGCGCGCAGCCTTTGAAATGATATTGGCCATCCCCCATGATGCCGCTCCGCATAGGACCAATAAGAACGGCACCAGCGGCGTTGCGCTTTGCAGTTTAGCCCAGCCGGTAATGATAATGCCAATGATCGCATTACCTGCGCCCAAATAGTGATGGCGCATTGGCAATTCACGAAAAATCAAACCCGATAGCGCAATTGTAAAAAACACCTGCATTTGCGCAACCAGCGATGTCAGCCCGCTGGGCATGCCCCACGAAATTGCGGTAATCATAAAACCGAACAGCATAAAGCCCTGCATAAACCCGTAGCTGACCACCCATTTCGCAGCGATTTTTGGCGGGCGCA
>JANMFT010000388.1:0-8945 GCA_031374255.1 Limoniibacter sp.
CCGGTCGACCGTGGCTTTGAGCGGGATATCGGTAAGCGTTTGGAGTATTGGGCAAGGTTGAGGGCTGAGCGGGTCTGATGAGGGGCTTTTCAGAGGTCTCCAGCCAAACCGCTGTTTGCCAACACGTGACAGCTGCATCCCCACTCTGTATGCACCGGCAAGCAACCGGACTAATGCGTTTCCCAATCCGGCTTTAAGGAACTTTACATTGGCTGTGATTGAACAAAAAACCGTAAGCGCCGAAGAGACCGGCATGCGGCTCGACCGCTGGTTTAAGCTGCATTATCCCGGGCTTTCATTTGGTGTGCTGCAAAAGCTGATCCGCACGGGGCAGGTTCGCATTGATGGCGCGCGCATTAAAACTGATGCCCGCGTTGAACCCGGCCAGACTGTGCGCATTCCGCCGTTGAAACTTGAAGGCGATGACCAACGTCCACTAACCGTGGCCACCATGCGCGATCGGACAGATTTTGATGCATTACGTGCGATGATATTGCACGAAGACGACAAGCTTTACGTTTTCAACAAACCGGCGGGCATAGCAGTGCAAGGCGGTTCAGGCATCAACCGCCATATCGATGGGATGCTTGAGGCGCTGCGCAGCCCGCGTGGCGAAAAACCCCGGTTAGTGCACCGGCTTGACCGTGACACGTCCGGCGTTTTGATTGTTGCCAAAACCCGCAGCGCCGCAGTGCATCTCACCAAAGCTTTCCGCGAGCGCACCACCGACAAAGTCTATTGGGCGCTGGTCAAAGGCGTGCCTCGCAAAAAAGAAGACCGCATTTCGACCTATCTTCGCCGTGAGGCGACGGACGACGGAGATAAAATGCGAATTGCTAAACATGGCGATGAAGGCGCGGAACATGCGCTCACATTCACCCGCGTGATTGCACCTGCTGGCACCACCGCCACTTGGCTGGAAATGAAGCCCGAGACCGGCCGTATGCACCAGCTGCGCGTCCACGCATGGTCAATTGGCCATCCGATTTTAGGTGACCCGAAATACCCGATTGAGGACATAAACTGGGTTTTCCCCGGTGGCGTTCAGCAAAAATTGCACCTCCACGCGCGGCGTATTCGTGTGCCGCATCCGGCTGGCGGAACACTTGATATCACCGCGCCGCTGCCGCCACACATGAAGCAAACATGGAACCTGTTTGGCTGGGATGAAGCCGAAGGCGACACAGATTAATGAGCGACGAATGAGCGATGTTGAATTCGAAATTGACAGCGGCGAACCTGTTTTTGATCCAGTCAAAAATGCGCAGAAAGCCATGCGTGCAGTGCTGCCCAAGCGCTTCTACAAAGCTTCTGAAGCCGTTGAAACCGAAGCGGGATTTGCTGTTCAGCTTGATGGCCGCACTGCCAAAACCAGCGGCAGAAAACCTTTGGTTTTACCGAGTTTGCTTTTGGCACAATTGGTCGCCGCAGAGTTTGTTGCCCAAAAAGAATTTATCGATCCGTTTTCAATGCCGGTGCTGCGTATCGTCAATCCAGCCATCGATAGCGTGTCAGGTTTGATGGCTGATGTGCGTGCCGACATCGCAAACTATGCCGGCACTGACATGCTGTGCTACCGCGCCCACGAGCCGGAAAAACTGATTGCCCGCCAAAATGCAATGTGGAACCCAATCATAGCGCGCGTTGAAAGCGAAATCGGCGCGCGGTTTATCTTGGCGGAGGGCGTCATGCATGTTGCGCAGTTGAAACCAACTTTAAATGCATTTGAAAAGCGACTTGAAGCCGCCACTCCGGATGCCTTTATGCTATCTGCCACCCATGTGATGACCTCTTTATCGGGTTCAGCACTGCTTGCGTTGTCCGTTACTGCTGGTTGGCTCAGTTCGGCAGATGCTTGGGCCGCCGCACATTTGGATGAAGACTGGACGATTGAGTTTTGGGGGGAAGACCTTGAAGCTTCGGCCCGTCGTGCCAAACGTTTAATTGAGTTTGAAGCTGCTGCGAAAGTAATCACGGCGATGGCCAACCCGAAAGTTTGAATGCAATAAAAAACCCCGGATTGCTCCGGGGTTCCTCGTTTCAAATATTCAAATAAATCAGCTGGAGTAATACATGTCATATTCAACCGGATGCGGAGTGTGCTCGAAGCGCAGGTTTTCCTGCATTTTGAGTTCCATGTAAGAGTCAATTTGGTCGTCGTCGAATACTCCACCGACTTTGAGGAAGTCGCGGTCTTTATCGAGGGCACCGAGTGCTTCACGGAGTGAACCGCACACGGTCGGGATTTTCTTGAGGCGTTTTTCCGGTAAATCGTACAAATCTTCATCCATAGGCGCACCGGGGTGAATTTTGTTTTTAATACCGTCAAGGCCGGCCATCAACATGGCTGAGAATGCCAAATACGGGTTTGCTAATGGATCAGGGAAGCGTACTTCCACGCGTTTGCCTTTTGGCGAACCTGAGAACGGAATGCGGCAAGAGGCAGAACGGTTGCGTGCCGAATAGGCCAGCAATACCGGCGCTTCAAAGCCCGGGATCAGGCGTTTGTATGAGTTTGTTCCAGGGTTGGTGAAGGCGTTGATGGCCTTGGCGTGTTTGATGATGCCGCCTATGTAATAAAGGCAGGTGTCTGACAGGCCGGCATAACCATCACCGGCGAACAATGGCTTGCCGCCTTTCCAGATGGACTGGTGCACGTGCATGCCTGAACCATTATCGCCATATACCGGCTTCGGCATAAAGGTTGCAGTTTTGCCATAGGCGTGCGCCACGTTGTGAACAACGTATTTATACAGCTGGGTTTCATCAGCTTTCTTGGTCAATGTGTTGAAAATCATAGCCAATTCGTGCTGCGCGGCAGCAACTTCGTGGTGGTGCTTTTCAACATTCATGCCCATTTCAGACATGGCCAAAAGCATTTCGCCGCGAATGTCTTGCGCGCTGTCAACCGGGTTAACCGGGAAGTAGCCGCCTTTCAGGCGCGGACGGTGGCCCAAATTACCCGATTCATATTCTGTACCGGTGTTAATACCGAGCTCGATGGAATCCACTTTAAAGCCGGTGTTATAAGTGTCAGTGTTAAAGCGCACATCATCGAAGATAAAGAATTCCGGCTCCGGCCCGAAATAAGCGGTGTCACCTACGCCCGAGGTTTTGATGAAGGCTTCGGCCTTTTTAGCTGTCATGCGCGGGTCGCGATTGTAAGCTTCGCCGGTTACAGGATCAATGATGTCGCAGAAAATTGCCAATGTGGATTCAGCATAGAACGGATCCATTGTCGTGGCGGTCGCGTCAGGCATCAAGATCATATCGGATTCATTGATGGCCTTCCAACCGGCGATCGACGAGCCGTCAAACATCACGCCATCGGCAAAAACATCTTCGCCAAAATGGTCGGAGGAGTAAGTCATATGGTGCATTTTGCCGCGCGGATCGGTAAAGCGCACGTCAACGAATTTGATTTTTTCGTCTTTGATTTTCTTCACAATTTCTGAAGGTGTGGACATAGAACAATTTCCTGTTTTCAGTTTTGGTTGGGAGGAGAGGAGTAGGCAAAGTGTGGTTTAAACCGCGTCAGCGCCGGTTTCGCCGGTGCGAATGCGGATGACCTCTTCGATGTTTGACACGAATATTTTGCCATCACCGATACGTCCGGTTTGGGCGGCAGTTTTTATAGCTTCAATTGCCATCTCAACCTGACCATCGGCGAGCACAATCTCGATTTTCACTTTCGGTAGAAAATCCACCACATATTCGGCGCCACGGTAGAGTTCGGTATGGCCTTTCTGGCGGCCAAAACCCTTGGCTTCAGTGACTGTGATGCCTTGAACACCCACTTCTTGCAGCGCCTCTTTGACTTCATCAAGCTTGAACGGCTTGATGATGGCTTCAATCTTTTTCATTGAAAGGCACTCCGGCGGGGCTGCGGTTAATCGCAAACTATATCTGTTTGATACGCTCAAGATAAGCACGGCGTGTGCCAGTTTTGCAAAAAATGTTTGGTTTTGGGTTGGAAATGTCTAATTTTGCACAGAGTTCATGCCGAATAGCCAGAAAATTAAAGGAATATCACATTTTGAGCGGCTGTTAGCGCAAAAATGCAAGAACCTTGTGAAAGGAAGTTTTTGGGTTTGTAGAAGAGATTTATTGCGATGCCTATAATTTAGGCATTATGATTGCCAGATGGGCAGGAAAAATGGCTCTTGAAAATCGACCCTAAATTAGCTAACTTGGCTAAATGAAAACCGTAAATATGCATGAAGCCAAAACAACGCTCTCTAAACTGGTGGAGATGGTTGAGGCTGGCGAGGAAGTTATGATTGCGCGTCGCGGCGTACCCGTTGCGCAATTGGTTGTTCCGCGCGCCCAGTTTAAGGGCGGGCTTAATCCGGATGGGTCGGTGAAAAAGCGTATTCCTGGACGTTGGAGGCATCTGATTGGCGATATTCCCGACAATTTGTTTCTTGAGCCGATGTCGAAAGAAGAACTTCTTGAGTGGGAAGGCGACGGAAGCGATAATCCGTTTAAATGAATTTTATTTTAGATACCCACACATTGGTTTGGTGGATTAACCGCTCGCCCGAGCTCTCCGAGACTGCTGCCGAAGCCATATCAAGTTTTGAAAACACGATTTTTATCAGTGCTATTTCCGCTTTCGAAATCACAAACAAATTTCGGCTTGGAAAATGGTCAAGCGTGAGAAATCTTGCAGCTTTTTTTGAAACCATAGTCTTTGAAGAAGGTTTCAAAATGTTATCGATTACTGCTGAAAACGCGCAGCTGGCGGGAACTATCGCAAATGTTCACCGTGACCCATTTGACCGGATCATTGCTGCGCAAGCAATTTCAATTGATGCCACGGTGATTACTAAAGACGATCAAATCGCCAAACTCGGCGCACCCACCCTCTGGTAAGCCTCACTCCGCCGCAATCCGCTGCCCCGGACGCCGCTCCAGCACTTCGCGTAAAAACTTGCCGGTATGGCTGCGCGGTTCATTGATAATGTCTGCCACGCGCCCAATGGCAACGATTTCCCCGCCGCCATCGCCGCCTTCAGGGCCGATATCGATAATCCAATCGGCGGTTTTTACGACTTCGAGGTTATGCTCAATGACCGCAACCGTGTTGCCCTGATCGACCAGCTCGTGCAGCACTTCCAAGAGTTTTGCGACATCGTGAAAATGCAAACCGGTGGTTGGTTCATCGAGAATGTAAAGTGTGCGGCCGGTTGCGCGGCGGGCGAGCTCTTTGGCAAGTTTAATGCGTTGCGCTTCGCCGCCAGACAAAGTCGTCGCCTGTTGGCCGATTTTAATGTAACCGAGGCCCACTTTGAACAGTGAATCCAGTTTTTCGCGCACTGCGGGAACCGCGGCAAAAAACGAGACACCTTCTTCAACCGTCATATCCAAAACGTCGGCGATGGATTTGGTTTTGAAAGTAACGTCCAGTGTTTCACGGTTGTAGCGTTTGCCGTGGCAGACATCGCAAGTGACATAAACATCCGGCAAAAAGTGCATTTCGATTTTGATAAGGCCGTCGCCTTGGCAAGCTTCACAACGCCCGCCTTTGACGTTGAATGAAAACCGCCCCGGTTGATAGCCACGCGCTTTGGCTTCGGGCAGGCCTGCAAACCATTCACGAATGGGCGTAAATGCCCCAGTGTATGTGGCGGGGTTGGAGCGTGGCGTGCGCCCGATGGGCGATTGGTCAATGTCTATGACTTTATCGATAAACTCCAAACCTTCGATGGAATCATGCGCATCAGGCACATCGCGCGAACCCATGATCCGGCGCGATGCAGCGCGGTAAAGCGTTTCGATGAGAAACGTTGATTTGCCGCCGCCGGAAACGCCGGTGACACAAGTAAACGTGCCTAGGGGAATATCTGCAGAAACGTTACGTAAATTATTGCCGCGCGCGCCATTCACCCGGATGCGTTTGCCTTTGATGACGGGGCGAGGCGTATCATTCATTTTCACGCCGAGTTCACCTGACAGATATTTCCCGGTCAGCGATTTCGGGTTGGCCATCACCGCTTGCGGCGTGCCCTGCGCGATAATCTGACCACCGTGCACACCGGCGGCAGGGCCGATATCAACAACATAATCAGCGCTTAAAATCGCGTCCTCATCATGTTCCACAACAATCACTGTATTGCCGATATCGCGGAGGTGTTTGAGCGTATCAAGCAGCCTCGCATTGTCGCGCTGGTGAAGGCCGATGGAAGGCTCATCCAGCACATAAAGCACGCCGGTAAGGCCCGAGCCGATTTGTGAAGCCAACCGAATGCGCTGGCTTTCGCCGCCCGACAGCGTGCCGGAATTGCGGCTGAGTGAGAGATAATCCAAACCAACATCATTCAAGAACCGCAATCGATCGCGGATTTCCTTGAGAATACGCGTGGCGATTTCGTTTTGTTTGGTGGTCAGTTTAGTCGGCAAATCGGTGCACCACGCCAGCGCTTTGCGGATCGATTGGTCGGTGATTTGGCTGATATGTTTGCCATCAATTTTAACGGCCAAAGCTTCCGGTTTGAGGCGTGCACCATGGCAGACGGGGCAGGGCGTTGCGCCCATGAAGCGCTCGATTTCTTCGCGCATCCAAGCGGAATCAGTCTCTTTCCAGCGCCGCTCAAGGTTGGGAATAACGCCTTCAAAGGCTTTTGCGGCTTTGTAAGAGCGCAAACCGTCGTCATAGTTGAAGTCAATTTCGCGCTTGCCGGTGCCATAAAGAATTGCGGTTTTGGCCTCCACTGAAATCGTGTTGTATTTATCCGTCAGCTTGAAGCCGTAGGCTTTGCCGAGGCCCGCCAAGGTTTGGGCATAATAGGGCGACGTGGATTTGGCCCACGGCGCAATCGCCTCATTCATTTTAAGTGTTTCGTCCGGCACCACCATATCGCTATCGACTGCGTTTTTAAAGCCAAGGCCATCGCAAGTCGGGCAAGCGCCGAATGGGTTGTTGAATGAAAACAGACGCGGCTCGATTTCAGTGATGGTAAAACCCGAAACCGGGCAGGCGAATTTTTCTGAAAACAACACCCGCTCATGGGTTTCGTTCTTGGATTTGTTGGCGCCTTCTTCCGATGTTTCGGAGGCGGGCAGCGGCTTGTCGGCAAACTCGGCAATGGCAATGCCATCTGCCAGCCTCAAACAAGTCTCCAAACTATCGGCCAAACGGGCGGCAACGTCACTGCGCACCACGACGCGGTCAACCACCACATCAATATCGTGCTTGAACTTTTTATCGAGTGCCGGGGCTTCGGCGACCTCATAAAACGCGCCATTGATTTTGACGCGCTGAAAGCCTTTTTTCTGCAGCTCCAGCAGTTCCTTTTTATATTCGCCTTTGCGGCCACGCACGATCGGCGCAAGCAAAAAAAGCCGCGTGCCTTCTTCCAGCGCCAATATCCTGTCCACCATTTGGCTGATGGTTTGGCTTTCAATCGGCAGGCCGGTGGCGGGCGAATAAGGGATGCCAACGCGGGCATATAGCAAGCGCAAATAGTCGTAGATTTCGGTGACCGTGCCTACGGTTGAGCGCGGGTTTTTAGATGTGGTTTTTTGCTCAATGGAAATCGCGGGCGACAGGCCGTCAATCTGGTCAACGTCGGGCTTTTGCATCATTTCCAAAAACTGGCGTGCGTATGCCGACAGGCTTTCAACATAGCGCCGCTGGCCTTCGGCATAGATGGTGTCGAACGCGAGCGACGACTTGCCGGAGCCGGAAAGACCGGTCATCACAATCAGGCTGTCGCGCGGCAAATCAATATTGATGTTTTTGAGATTGTGCTCACGCGCGCCGCGCACTGATATGAATTTACTTTCGGGCATTATGTTCAAACCAGTTTGCGCGGGATGCTAGATGTCAGCCGGAGTAACTAGGCCGCAAAGCCAAGCTTCGCCAGTGTCACGGGGATAATGATTGACATTTGCGACGGAATAAAACAAGAACATTGTGGACAGTGTGAAACTATCCTGCCAGCGTGGTGACACTGGTGTAGGGTTGTTGAAACAATATTTGGAGGTTGGCCATGGCTGGCAGTGTGAATAAAGTTATCCTCATTGGCAATCTTGGCCAAGACCCTGAAGTGAAACGGCTGAACTCAGGGGACATGGTGGTGAATTTTTCTATCGCCACCTCCGAAAGCTGGCGCGATAAGCAGAGCGGAGAGCGTAAAGAAAAAACTGAATGGCACCGGGTTGTCATCTTCAATGAGTCTTTGGCAAAAATCGCCGAACAATATTTGAAAAAAGGTACCACGGTTTACATCGAGGGCGCGCTGCAAACCCGTAAATGGCAAGACCAGTCGGGTGTGGAAAAGTCCACTACTGAAATCGTGCTACAAAAATTCCGCGGTGAACTCACCATGCTTGGCAGCCGAAACCAAGCTGGCGATTCGATGGGCAATGATGATGCGCCCCGCCAAGTGGGGAATTCTGGTGGCGGGCGCTCACAGGGTGGTAATAATTACGGCAGCGGCAGTGGTGGCGGAAATTCACAGGGTGGCGGTGCACCGAAGGGTGGCTACGGCGATTTGGATGACGAGATTCCGTTTTGAGCGGAATCTTAGCTTGCCTGCACCAAACTTCTAATACCATCTGCCACAAACTGCACCGCCAACGCCGCCAGAATGAGGCCCAATAGCCGCGAAATGAGCGAACGTGTGGATTGCGGGATCATCGCATTCAACCTGTCGGCAATCAGCAGCGCCCCAAGTGTAATTAGCATACACGCGGCGATAATACCGGTTAGGGCCGCGCGTTCGTAGGCTTCATTGAATGTACCAGAGAGCAGCACAATCGCGGAGATCGAGCCGGGGCCGGAGATGAGCGGAATGGCCAGCGGGAACACGGCAATATCGCGCACGTGATCATCATGCACAGCTTCTTCGACTTGCTTTTCGCGGCGGGGCTGGCGCTTTTCAAACACCATTTCAAATGCAATCCAGAACAGCATAATCCCGCCTGCAATGCGGAATGCG
>JANMFT010000397.1:0-12162 GCA_031374255.1 Limoniibacter sp.
GCCAGATTTGGTGAACGCGGCGCGAACGTTTGCAGCAGAGCGGTTACGGTTGTCGGTCAAGACTTCAATGATGAAAGCAACGCCGCCCGGGCCATAGCCTTCATAGCGGATTTCTTCGTAGCTTTCGCCGCCAGCCTCTGCTGCTTTATTAATTGCGCGTTGAATATTATCTTTCGGCATGGATTCAGCTTTGGCATTTTGCACAGCGAGGCGAAGACGCGCATTCATGGCAATATCGGGCAAGCCCATTTTGGCTGCCACAGTGATCTCGCGCGACAGCTTTGAAAAAATCTTGGAGCGCAAAGCATCCTGACGGCCCTTGCGGTGCATGATGTTTTTAAATTGTGAATGACCTGCCATGGCACACCTTTAAAATTACGCGCCGTTTTGACAGGCGGGAAGCCTTGGGCACGCTGGAATTGATCTGAATTTCGCGCCTTATAAGCGAGGCTTGTTGATGGCCGCAAGATGCTCAATGTTCTTGCTTGCAGGCTTGCAAATTAGCACTAAGGTTATGTCATAAGATGCGGGCTGGAACGTGTGGGAGACGTGTTCCAAGCAAACTAATCGCATTTACGGGAGGATTTATGGCAAACGCAGCAGCAAAGAACGCTTCAATTCCGGCTTCTGGCCGTCCTTGGCTTAAAAATTATTCGCCGTTGGTTTCGCAAACCATGCCAGCCTTAAGCCATGATAGCTTGGCAGCAATGTTGGAAGACAGTTGTAAGCGGTATACCTCGCGTATTGCGTTTTCCTGTATGGGCAAAACGCTGAGCTTTGGAGATGTTGCAGATAAATCAACCGCGCTTGCAGGTTATCTGCAATCCAAGGGCCTTAAAAAAGGTGCCCGCGTTGCATTGATGATGCCAAACGTTTTGCAATATCCGGTGTCTTTGGTGGCTGTGCTCCGCGCCGGTTACACAGTCGTCAACGTCAACCCGCTTTACACCCCGCGTGAACTTGAGCATCAGCTGAAAGACAGCGGCGCAGAAGCAATTATCATTCTTGAAAACTTTGCGACCACACTTGAAAAGGTGTTGTCAAACACGCCCGTTAAGCACGTGATTGTCGCTTCTATGGGTGACCTCATGGGCCTCAAAGGCCACATCGTCAATTTCGTTGTGCGCAAAGTTAAAAAGATGGTTCCAGCTTGGACCCTGCCGGGCCATATGAAATTCAATGATGCTTTGGCATCCGGCAAAACCGCTGGGTTCAAGCCTGTTGCAACTGGCCTGACTGATTTGGCTTTTCTGCAATATACCGGCGGCACCACAGGCGTTTCAAAGGGTGCTGCGCTTTCAAATAGCAATGTGCTTTCCAATGCAGCACAAACGGAAAGCTGGCTGAAATCAGCCAAGGTTGATGCTTCAAACCCGACCAATTTGACATTCGTTTGCCCGCTGCCGCTGTACCATATTTTTGCACTCACGGTGAATTTGGTTATGGGCATGCGGCTGGGTGCGAAAAACGTTCTTATCCCTAATCCGCGCGATATTCCGGCTTTTGTCAAAGAACTCGGCAATCACAAAATCCACGTGTTTCCGGGGCTGAATACGCTGTTTAATGCGCTGGCTGCCAATGCCGAGTTTGCCAAAGTTGATTTTAGTCAAATGAAACTCACGCTTGGCGGCGGCATGGCCGTGCAGCGCGCGATTGCCGATAAATGGAAAAGCATTACCGGCTGCCCAATCCATGAAGGTTATGGCCTGTCTGAAACCTCGCCGATTGCCACGGGCAATAAATTTGATGTGCCGGACTATAGCGGCAATATCGGCCTGCCTTTCCCGGGCACAGATATTTCAATTCGCGATGACGACGGCAAAGTTGAAATGCCAATGGGCGAAGTTGGTGAAATCTGCATTCGCGGCCCGCAGGTGATGACGGGCTATTGGCAGCGCCCAGAGGAAACCGCCAAAGTGATGACATCAGATGGCTATTTCCGTTCCGGCGATTTGGGCTTCATGGATGCCGATGGCTTTGTAAAAATCGTTGACCGCAAGAAAAACATGATTCTGGTTTCGGGCTTTAATGTGTATCCAACCGAAATCGAGGAAGTTGCGGCCACCTGTGAGGGCCTGCTTGAATCAGCCGCTATCGGCGTGCCCGACGCACATTCGGGTGAAGCCGTGAAGCTTTATGTGGTGAAAAAAGACGCTGGCCTGACAGCGGATGCGGTTAAAGCCCATTGCCGCAAAAACCTTACCGCTTACAAATGCCCGAAATATATCGAGTTCAAAGACGCCTTGCCCAAGACGAATGTCGGCAAGATTCTGCATCGCGAGCTGCGCGATGCCGACCCGATGGTGATTGCGGCGAAGGGGTAGTTGTTTGAAATCTGTGGGCTTGTTTACCCCCACCCTCTATCCCTCCCCTCAAGGGGCAGGGGGATTAAAGCATCGCATTTTCTATTTTGAATTTTGTGCTTGATATTGAGTTTGAAAATTGATGCGAGACGTTGAAGCCTCCCTCCCCCTTGAGGGGAGGGATAAAGGGTGGGGGTAAGCCAAGCCCTCCGCGCTATTCAGATTTCAAACCACTTACAAACGCCACCAGCCCTGCTGTTGAGCTGTCACCCGCGACAGCACCGGCTTTGCCTTGCACCACAGGCAACAAGCCAGTTGCCAGTTCTTTGCCGAGCTCAACGCCCCATTGGTCAAACGCGTTGATGCCGAAGAGTTGCGCTTCTACAAACACGCGGTGCTCATAAAGCGCAATCAAACGCCCCAGCGCAAACGGTGTGAGTTGGTCATGCAAAATAGTGATTGACGGCCGGTTGCCGGGAAACGTTTTGTGGCGGGCAAGCGCTAACTTTTCATCTTCGCTCATGGACTTGCCAGCCAGCTGCGCCAAGGCTTCTGCGGTTGTACGGCCCTTCATCAGAGCCTCAGATTGCGCAAAGCAATTGGCGAGCAAAATATCCTGCTGGTGCTGCAAATCAGGCTCATGGCCACGCGCGCCTACGATGAATTCCACAGGAATAACATCGGTGCCTTGATGCAATAATTGAAAGAAGGCATGCTGGCCATTGGTGCCGGGTTCACCCCAGACGAGCGGGCCGGTGACGGTGTCAACCGGAGTGCCATCGGCTTTGATTTGCTTGCCGTTTGATTCCATATCGAGCTGCTGGAGGTAAGCTGGCAGGCGGACTAGACGCTGATCATAGGGGATCACCGCGCGGGCAGAATGGCCTTGCACGACACGGTGGAACCAACCGATCAGACCAAGCAGCATCGGTAGATTTTCACGCGGGGCAGCTTCGACAAAATGGCGGTCCATGGCATGTGCGCCATCGAGCAAATGCCTGAAATTATCTGCGCCAATCGCCAGCATAATAGGCAGGCCGATGGCCGACCACAGCGAATAGCGCCCGCCAACCCAATCCCAAAACCCGAACACGCGTTTGGCGTCGATGCCGAAAGCGTTGACTTTATCGAGTGCCGTAGAAACCGCTGCAAAATGGGCGTTGACGGCGCTTTCACCAAGCGCCTGCACAATCCATTTGCGTGCGGTTTGGGCGTTGGTCAACGTTTCTATGGTGGTGAAGGTTTTGGAAGCAACGATGATCAGCGTGGTTGCAGGATCAAGGCCTTTCAGCGTGTCTGCAATATGTGCGCCGTCAATGTTGGAGACAAAATGCAGGCGCGGGCCATCATGGTAGGGGGCGAGTGCACCGGTTACCATGGCGGGGCCAAGGTCGGAGCCGCCAATGCCAATATTGATCACATCGGTAAAGGCCTTGCCGGTTGCGCCTTTGGTAACGCCTCCGCGAATGGCATCCGTAAACTTGCCCATAGCATCCAAAACGGCGTGAATGTCCGGCACGACATTCTTGCCATCGACGCGGATTTTAGCGCCGCGCGGGGCACGGAGCGCAGTGTGCAAAACCGCGCGGCCTTCCGTGTTATTGATGGGTTTTCCGGCAAACATGGCGGCGCGGTTTTTTTCGACATTTGCCGCTTTTGCGGCTTCAAACAGACTATCCATCACTGCTTCATCGACCGCGCATTTTGAGTAATCAATCAGCAGATCATCCATACGGGCGGAGTATTTTGCGAACCGTTGCGCGTCTTTGGCAAAGGCCTCCCGCATGTCCATTGGCCCGCGCGATTTCAGCGCAGTTTTGAGTTTGGCGGCGACGCGCGCGACTTTGCCTTTGGCCATGATGAATACCCTCGAATTAGTGGCTGTGTCTTGGCTTTGTTTTGGCGGCAATGTTTTGATATTTGATCGCCGGTTTCAGCACCATGCCTTGGTCGAGTTGATCCACGATGTGGCGCTGAATTTCCTGCCACGGCGTTTGGTGATCGGGGTATTTGTAGCCGCCGCTGGCCGCCAGCGCCGTTTTGCGGGTTTCGATTTCAGCGTCTGAAATCAGCACATTCGCAGTCCCTTTATTGAGATCAATCCGCACGCGGTCGCCGGTTTTCAAAATCGCCAGACCGCCGCCCGCTGCTGCTTCGGGCGAGGCGTTCAGCATGGATGGCGAACCTGATGTGCCAGATTGGCGGCCATCACCCAAGCAGGGCAGGGCCTTGATGCCGCGCTTCAATAAATAGGCCGGTGGCTGCATGTTGACGACTTCCGCTGACCCCGGATAGCCGATAGCGCCGGTGCCGCGCATCACCAAAATCGAATTTTCAGTGATGTTGTGCTTGGGATCATCGATTTCAGAATGATATTGTTCTGGCCCGTCAAACACCATGGCGGTGCCTTCAAAAGCTTCGGGATCATTTGGGTTCGACAAATAGCGGTCACGAAATTCCGGCGAAATCACACTGGTTTTCATAATCGCGGAATCAAACAGATTGCCTTTAAGGTTGATAAACCCCGCTTCTTTTTTCAGCGGATTGGCAACGGTTTTGATGACGCGCTCATCCAAGTTTTCAACGTGCTCGCAGTTTGCGCCAATGGTTTTGCCGTTGACTGTCATGGCGTGCGGGTTGGGTAACATGCCTGCCTTCATGAGTTCAGCGACCACGGCAGGCACACCGCCGGCATGGCAATAATCCTCGCCGAGATATTCACCGGCAGGCTGCAAATTCACCAACAGCGGGATTTTATGTCCGAAATTTTGCCAATCATCCATCGACAGTTCGATGCCCAAATGACGGGCAATAGCCACCAAATGGATTGGCGCATTGGTGGAGCCGCCAATGGCGGAATTGATGACGATGGCGTTTTCAAACGCTGCACGGGTCATAATGTCTGAGGGTTTCAAATCCTCCCATACCATATCCACGATGCGCTTGCCGGTTTCATAGGAAATTTGCCCGCGTTCGCGGTAGGGCGCAGGAATTGCGGCGGAAAATGGCAGCTGCATGCCAAGCGCTTCGGCTAGCGAGTTCATCGTGGTGGCGGTGCCCATGGTGTTGCAATAACCCACCGAAGGCGCGGATGATGTCACCGTTTCCATGAATTGGTTATAATCAATTTCGCCGGTTGAAAGCTTCTCGCGGCTCTTCCACACAATGGTGCCGGAACCCGTGTGCTCGCCGCGGTGCCAGCCGTTCAGCATCGGGCCTACAGATAGCGCAATCGCGGGGATGTTAACCGTCGCTGCCGCCATCAGCATGGCAGGCGTCGTCTTATCGCAGCCAATTGTCAGCACCACGCCGTCAAGCGGATAGCCGTATAGCACCTCAACGCAGGAAAGATAAGCAAGGTTGCGGTCGAGCGCCGCCGTCGGGCGTTTGCCGGTTTCTTGGATGGGGTGCACCGGAAACTCCAGCGGAATACCACCCGCCGCAATAATGCCGTCGCGCACGCGCTTGGCAAGCTCAATATGGTGGCGGTTGCACGGCGATAAATCAGAGCCGGTCTGCGCAATGCCGATAATGGGTTTGCCCGATTGCAACTCGCCGCGCGTGAGGCCGTAATTCAGATAACGTTCAATATAAAGCGCCGTCATGCCGGGGTCGGCAGGGTTATCAAACCACTCTTGGCTGCGGAGTTTGAATTCTGGTTTTTCAGCCATGGGGAGGATCCTGAGTCACGTGGAGAGGTATGACGCAGGAGTAGGGGAATTGGGCAGGGCGGGCAAGGGTGGGGGTAATCAATACCAGTCGTGAGCAGTCCGATTAAGTTGAAATTCAACTGCGATAATTTCGAATAGCATTTTGATCAAGTTCAGCTGCTGGAATGAGTTTGTAGTGTCGCTCTTCAACCACCTTCACTTCATCGTTTTGTAAAGTAAGCTCAAACATTGCCACAATTCCACCTTGCATAAACTGTGCAGCAATAGGTCTGCACCGCATTCCAGGGAATTTTTGCGTGGCATATCGGATGTCTTGCGTCGTTTGCACAATGCCGATCTGGTCCGATCCACCTTTTGCCTGCACAGGTATCACATAGTGACAGCCGTGCTTATCAAGCCCTATGTAAAGTTCGTCTATTTCGATCTGGACACCGTTTATAGCGGTGCGCAAATGGTTTTGAAGACTGTAAGTGGTTAAGCCCAAAAACGTGTCAATAAGTCGGTTGTAACGAACGATGGCAAGCAGCGCTTGCTCGTCATCAAGCGCATATGCGCGAATTAGCTCTGGAGTTGCGTCAGGTATCGCAATTGTCGTGAATTGTTCACTGGGGCGTATTCGAGTGGCTGTAACAAGCTTGAATGAATATTTTGCACGTCCAACACCGTCGATAATCCACTCCTTACCTTCAGTTTGTGTTTGCAAGATTCGGTCTGGAAGAGGCGTGCGGTATCTTAACGCGTAAACTACATCTCCGATATTTTTTGGTAACTTAATTTTCAAATCAGAGGCGGCGGTTTCGATTTCCGTGCGCTCAAAAGGAAGTTCAGTTAAGCCATCTTTGTAATGATTGAAGAAAATCTCCTCAATGATCGCTAGGTAGCGATTTGAGCTCTTTTTGTCATCTTCAGCCATTTACAACTCTTAATTGTGTGTTTTCAATTTCTAATTGGCTGCGCTTTTTTGCACCACTCTTTCGGTCTCTTTTTGAAATGGGCTTTGCAACTCCAAAATGAACGGCTGCCTTTGTTAATTCCATGTATAACAACGCTGGATCGCCTAGTTTTAAGGGTTCTTTTGGAACACTTGGCTGTGAACCCAGAGCTTTTATCACACTTGTAGCTATTGCCCGGGCGAGTGGCGGTGGGACTGAATTTCCGATTTGGCGGGCACCGTGCCATTTTGTTGCGTGAAACCTGAACCAGTCTGGAAACCCGTGCAATCGAGCCATTTCACGAACAGTAATGCAGCGGTCATAATGATAATGGATTGGTCTAGGGCTTGTAAAAGCGCCTCGCGCACCGTCTGTTCCAGCCCGCAAAGTATTTGAAAGACCGTCAGGTGATAGCCGAAAGAAGCGACTAATAGGCTCGACACTTCCTGGCTCCGTTTCAGCAAACCGTCGCTTTGAAATCGTTGAATGCGACGTACGTGCACTTGATGTAAGTTGTTGCGGGTTCCAAAGACGAATGTAGCCTTTATGCCAGGCGTCGTTGGATTGAGTTCTAAGTTCAGCCGCGTAAGTGCTAGGCGCCTTAAACCTATTTGTGTAGACAGTATCATCAGTGATAAGTGCAGGGAAGTTTTCTGCATCAGGCAAATCGCCCAAAGCATCTGCGCATGTTGGGCCCATAGGTAAACCATAAACGTGAGATTTCTGGTCTGCCGCATTGAACGATATACTTGGGTAACTTGGCGTCACTGTTCCTTTGCGAGAACCAAACAGAATCAAACGTTGACGATGTTGAGGTGCACCATAATGAGCTGCATCTAAGACAGACCACGGTAACTGAACAGTATATCCTGCACAGTCAAACGCGAAAACCAATTCATCCAAAAACGCTTTATGTTTACCAAGCGTCAAACCTTTGACATTTTCAAAAACAAACGTTTTTGCTTCGAGATCAGAAACCAACCGCACGAACTCAAGTACTAAATTGTTTCGAGGGTCATCGAAAATTCGCTGGCCTATCAGAGAAAACCCTTGGCAAGGTGGCCCGCCAAAAACGCAATCGATTGATTGGCGACCAATTCCTGCGGCTACTCTAATTTCGTTTCCACTAAGTCCCTCAACGGAACGCGAAATAACAACTGAGTTGGGAAAATTAAACTTATGAACAGCACAGTGGATTGGATCGATTTCAACAGCGGCGGCAACATCGAATCCTGCCTGCTCAAATCCAAGGCTCATACCACCAGCGCCAGAAAAAAGGTCTATGGCTATTGGTCTATGTCCCAAAATCTAACTCCGTTGAATCAATCAGTTCGCAAGGCTTAGCTAGGTTTTTTCTGAAAATGAAACGTTTTCATTTTAGAACGAAACTCAATCAGATTCAGTTATTGTCGTTGCTGTCTTTAAAGTCCGCTTTATCGGGACGTTTATCATTTTTAGTGAGGTCTACCCACGGCGCTTTCCGACTAAGGCGCTCACGCATTTTTGGAGGCATTTCGCGTATTGGGGCATCAAGTACGGCAAGGAATCGCTCGTAATCTTCGGGTGAAAACCGGATGGTTGTGTCGTTCAAATCAATCATTTTTCGGCTTCCTGCTTTGTCCCGCACATTACACATTTATTCCTTTGAACTCTAGCCACGAAAGCCGATCCCCCTCACCCCCTGCTTGCCACCAACCGCTCATACCATCGCCCGCTTTCCTTCACCGTCCGCACTTGCGTCGCGTAATCCACATGCACGATGCCGAAGCGGGCTTCGTAGCCTTCGGCCCATTCGAAATTATCCATCAGTGACCACAGAAAATAGCCGCGGATATCGACGCCTGCTTCGATCATATTGGCGATTTGTTCGATGTGGGTTTCGAGGTAGTCGAGGCGGATTTTGTCTTGCACTTTGCCGTTCCGGATTTCGGAATTATCGCAGGCGCCGTTTTCGGTGATGTAGATCGGCGGCAGTGTGTAGCGCTTTTGCAGTTCGGCAATGCAATGGGTGAAGGCTTCGGGCAGAATATCCCAGCCGAGATCATTCTTCGGCAAATGCGTGCGGCGTTCGCTGCGGGTGCGCGGCCAGTGATTACTTTTGCCGTTTACAGTTGGCGCGTCATAGACATATTCGGGCGTATAATAATTGACGCCGGTAAAATCGCCGGGTTGGTGAATATCGGCCATGTCGCCCTGCCAATCGCGCGGCAGCATGTCGCCCAATTCATCGGTCAGTTCGGCCGGATATTTGCCCTCATAGACCGGGCCATAAAACGCTCCATTGTTGAAGAGAAACGCGCGTTCCGCAGCCTCTTCATCGCGCGCTGTGTCATTGCCCGCATAAATCGATTGCGGGTTGAGGACGAGGCCGGCGGGCACAGATGAATTGACCGATTTAATCGCCTGCATTGCAAGTCCGTGGGCGAGATTTACGTGGTGCACGGTGTGCATGGCGGCTTTTAAATCAGTGAGGCCGGGAGCATGCACGCCATGGAGGTGGCCGAAATACGTTATGCACCATGGCTCATTTAGGGTGCAGATTGCAGCCAGCCGGTCGCCGAATTTTTGGGTGAGGATTTCAGCATAATCGGCAAAAGCTTTCGGGGTATCGCGGTTTCGCCAGCCGCCTTTGTCCTCGAGCGCTTGCGGCAAATCCCAGTGGTAAAATGTAGCAAAAGGCTGGATACCGCGCGCCAGCAAGCCGTCAATCATGCGGTCATAAAATGACAGGCCTGCAATCAGCGGCTTGCCTTTGCCGTTTGGCTGAATGCGTGGCCATGCAATCGAAAAACGGTAGGCTTGCACGCCCAAGCCTTTGAGTAGATCCAGATCGGTTTCGAGCCGGTTATAATGGTCGCAAGCCACCGCGCCGGTATCGCCGTTTTTCACTTTGCCGGGGGTTGCTGAAAACGTGTCCCAGATGGATGGGCCGCGCCCGTCGGCGGTAGATGCGCCTTCCAATTGGTAGGCGGCTGTTGCTGCACCAAACAGAAAAGTTTTTGGAAACCGGCGTGCCAAATGTTCAGCGCTTTGCATGATAGAATCCCCGTTGTGTCACGGGTTTAAGCCAAGCCTTCGCGCCTCGCAATCAGGCTGTTTTGCGCGAGACCTTTGGGGTCCATTCAACAATTTTGGCCAGCAGGGTTTCAGGGCTGATCGGTTTAGGGAGGTGATCATCCATGCCCGCCCGCAAGCAGCTCTCGCGGTCTTCGCCAGCCGCACTTGCACTCACCCCGATAATCGGAACAGTGTTTCCGCCAAGCTCCACCATTGCGCGGATGGCTTTGGTTGCTTCAAAGCCATTCATTTTTGGCATGCCAATATCCATCAAAATCAGGCTGGGTTGCATATCCACAAATGCTTCAACGGCCAGTCTGCCGTTGGCAACGATTTGGTATGCCAGACCGGTGCCGGATAATATTTGTGTAATAATCAATTGGTTGACCGGGTTGTCTTCAGCAATCAATACATCGACGCGGCACATGCTTTGAGATGAACTTTCAGCTTCCATGATGCTTCCATAGACGGCAATTCACATCAAATCTGGCAGAGAAGGTTTGTATATGTGTTAAGCTCGCACAAATCGGGTTAGTTTTTCACGTCCGGCACAATAGGCCAAGTCCCAGTCACGCTGCCATCGACCAATGAAAACAGCATGACCGTTTCAGTTCCGTCGGCAGATTTCAGGCGTAAGGCGATGCGGTCAACGTCAAGGCTTTGGTCGATCACGGTCATGCCGACCGGGATAGCAATCGTACCATTGGTTACGGCGATTTGCGAAGGGCCCGAAGCCTTATAGACAATTGCGCCCAGCACTGCGAGAAGCCCAATCATCATGATGCCAACTGACACCACCATCAGCCGCGCCAAGCGCTTGCGCACGGCCTCTATAGCAGGGTCAAGCGGTTTTTCGTCTTCAAGTTCGGCGGCGTTCATTGCGGTCTTTCAAAAGGCAGGGTTTGGTCTTGAGTGAGGCAGATAAACAAGGCGCGGGAGATGTCAAACGGTTCGAGGTGACTGCCGAGCAGGCCGGGGTTCGTCTTGATGTGTTTTTAACGTCTGTTCTGGCAGGTGAGTTTTCGCGCAGCCGCATTCAGGCACTCATCAAGGCGGAGCAGGTTCGAATCGATGGTAAGGTTGAAACGACTGCGCGTTTGAGCATCATAGCTGGAATGGCTGTGGAAATGACGGTGCCCGAAGCAGAGGCCGCAACACCTGCCGCCCAGCAGATGCCGCTCGATATTCTATACGAAGACAATGACTTGATTGTGCTGAATAAGCCGGTTGGCCTGACCGTGCATCCGGGGGCAGGAATGCCGGATGGCACACTGGTCAATGCGCTGCTCGCCCATTGCGGTGACAGCCTGTCCGGCATTGGCGGGGTTAAGCGCCCCGGTATCGTTCACCGGCTCGACCGCGACACCTCGGGCGTCATGGTGATTGTGAAGAACGATCGCTCACATAAAAAACTTTCGGCACAATTTGCTGACCATGGCCGCACCGGGCCATTGGAGCGCGCTTATCTTGCAATCGTTTGGGGTGCGCCGCCGCGCCCGACCGGCACTATATCTGCGATGCTCGGGCGCTCATCGAACGACCGTACAAAGCGCGCGGTTGTGTCATCATCTCACCCTGATGCGCGCGAAGCGATTACGCATTACCGCATTTTGCAACGCTTCGGTGATGTGAATAAGCCTGTTGCAACATTGATTGAATGCCAGTTGGAAACTGGACGCACCCACCAAATCCGTGTGCATATGGCCCATATCGGCAACCCGTTGATAGGTGACCCGCTTTACGGGCGAGGCTTTATCACCCGCGTTGCAGCGCTTCCCGAATCTTTGCGGGAAGCCATCAATGCGCTTGACCGGCAGGCGCTGCACGCCACGATGCTTGCGTTTGAGCACCCAAAAACCAACGAGACATTAAGCTTTGAAACCGACCCGCCTGCCGATTTTGCATTGGTTGAGCGCGAGTTTGCCGCGCTGAGCGCCGTGTAAATATTTTTAAAGATTGGCCTTAAACTGCCAAAATCATCATTATATACATTTAACGCGGTGCCTATGGTGGGCCGCGCATTCAATGGCCGCTGTGCGGCGTGAATTGTAAAAAGTGAGAGGGGTGCTAAAAATGGCCCGTTCAATGGTTCCAAGTATGGCTTCAAGCGAAGCCGGTCTATCGCGCTATATGGATGAAATCCGGCGCTTTCCGATGCTGTTGCCGCAAGAAGAATATATGCTGGCGAAAAGCTACACC
>JANMFT010000432.1:0-5756 GCA_031374255.1 Limoniibacter sp.
TTCATCGGCGTTTTCTTCGCCACGCACACGGCCCGCTTCAAAGCCAAGCCCGATTTCAACCCCTTTGACAGCATTAATGCTCATCAAATTGGCGGCAATATCAGAATCAATCTTGCCATATATCGGCGCACCCAGACCTTCGGGCACGCCGTCCGCGACGACTTCGATAATTGCACCTACCGATGATCCCGCCTTGCGGATTCCATCAAGATAATTTGCAAACAATTCGACTGACGAGGCGTCGGGCGAGAAAAACGGGTTGGCGTCCACCTCTGCCCAATCCCATTTACTCCGGTCGACTGCGTGTTCACCCATTGAAATCAGTGCGCCGCGCACGTTCAGGCCCGGCACAATCCTCCGCGCTAGTGCGCCAGCCGCGACGCGCGCCGCGGTTTCACGCGCGGATGATCTTCCGCCGCCACGATAATCACGCACGCCATACTTCATGTCATAGGTAATGTCGGCATGGCCGGGCCTGTATTGCTGAGCAATGTCGCCATAGTCTTTTGAGCGCTGATCGACGTTTTCAATCATCATAGAAATCGGCGTGCCAGTCGTGATGTAGCCACCACCCTCTTCCAGCACACCGGACAGAATTTTGACCTGATCGGGTTCCTGGCGCTGCGTGGTAAAGCGCGATTGGCCGGGGCGACGTTTATCAAGATACATCTGAATATCAGCAAGCGTAAAGCCAATACCCGGCGGGCAACCATCAATCACACAGCCCAGAGCGGGGCCATGGCTTTCACCCCAAGTGGTGACGCGAAAAAGATGGCCAAACGTGTTGTGAGACATAAAAGAAATGCGCCGCTGAAACTGACATGCGCCTTTTAGAAGTGTTGAACCAAGCGGTCAAATCCAACGCATATGCGCGCCATCAACAAACAAAAACTGGTCTTGCGGAACATCAGCGATCGCAGCCTCTTCAGGGTCCATATCGCCAATCAAATAGTAAATCGAGCGGAGTACGCCACCATGTGCGGTAATGACAGCCGGACGATCCAGCGTTGCCAATACGTCCCGAACACGGTCCGCCAGCATTGCATATGATTCGCCATCGGGCGGAACAAAGCCCCATTTGTTGCCCGCGCGCGCCGCGATCCCGCCGGGGTTGGTCGTTGAGATTTCTTCGACGGTTTGGCGTTCCCAGTCACCATAGCTAACCTCACGCAGCAGAGGTTCCAACTCATAATCAGATGGGTTAAGACCGGCATTGGTGCGCAGGATTTCCATGGTTTCTCGTGCGCGCGACAAAGGGCTGGATACAAATCGCCAGCCCTCCACTTCCGGCAACTCTGCCTTAAACGCAATACCATTGCGCTTGGCCTGCCCGCGCCCGACATCATTGAGCGGAATATCCACACTACCTTGGAAACGCCCTTCGGCATTCCAGTCAGTTTGGCCGTGGCGGATCAGATAGAACGGGTAAGGGGCGATAAAGCGCGGCATGATTTGTGGCTACCTTATTGTAGCAAAGACACAACATGATGATTTGTACTTAAAACAAAAACCGTAATTGTTTTGTTTATTTCACGGTCAAGCAAATTGTTTCACGACTAGAGCCAATTGCCGATCCGTTGAGGTTGGGAGCGTTGATCGCAATCCATCCGCAGGAGCGCCCCTTTTTTGTTGCCTTGATAGTGACTATCCAACCTTTCATGGTCTTTCCTACACAATAAAGGCCGCCTTGTACTTTGGTTGCACCTTTAGACGTAGTGATCACACCGTTTTCCATATTTTTGGAATCGATCGAACCAAGCGCGCCGTAGCTGCAAGTTTCTCGGTTGTATGTATAAATTACTGAACTGTTGCTTTGCCCCAGCTTCAACTCAATTTCGGTTGCAGCAAGCGCAGACGACAACCCTCCCGCTAGGAACACCGCGACACCTAAAGCCTTTAAATTTGACCGATTCATAATGGCAGATCTCTCGTTGGCGCGCAGCACACCAAATGTAACAGTTTGATAAAATGCGTCAACAACCGTGAGGGCGTAGGGCGTGCTAGTCTTTCACCACCGTAATGTCCGGCGCATCGACCTGCTTCATGCCCACAATATGGTAGCCATTATCAACATGGTGCACTTCGCCCGTCACTGCACGCGAGAGGTCGGACAGCAAGTAAAGTCCAGCATCGCCAACTTCTTCAATCGTCACCGTTCGGCGCATCGGAGAATTATATTCGTTCCATTTAAGAATATAGCGGAAATCGCCAATGCCTGACGCTGCAAGCGTTTTTATCGGCCCGGCTGACAGCGCATTAACGCGGATGTTTTTGGGACCAAGATCATTGGCTAGATAGCGCACACTTGCCTCAAGCGCGGCCTTGGCTACGCCCATTACATTGTAATGCGGCATAACACGTTCCGCACCATAATAAGTCAGCGTGAGCATTGACCCGCCATCGGGCATCAGCCGTTCAGCGCGCTGCGCTATTGCCGTCATCGAATAAACTGAAATATCCATTGTTCGGGCGAAGTTATCACGGCTGGTGTCAACATAGCGGCCTTCAAGCTCATTTTTATCTGAAAACGCAATCGCATGAACAATAAAGTCAACGCGGCCCCAAAGACGCTCGATTTCAGCAAACACTGCATCAATTGTTGCCATATCGGTAACATCGCAGTGGCCAACAACGATGGCGCCCAGTTCAGCGGCCAAGGGTTCCACACGTTTTTTGAGCGCGTCACCTTGATAAGTGAACGCTAATTCCGCGCCGTGATCAGCGCAGGCTTTTGCAATTCCCCAAGCAATTGAACGGTTATTGGCAATGCCCAAAACAAGCCCTCGCTTGCCTTCCATAATGCCTTTGGCTGCCATGATCTGCCCCTTAATCTATCGTTATGCGGCTATTGCATAGGCAGCGCTGTGCTTCAACCCGCGGATTCTCAAGCCTTCGTGCGGATCGCATCTGCTAGATTTGCCAAATCGCGGTCAGCGTTTTTAGGCAACATAATCCGCACTGAAATCAATAAATCGCCGCGCAATCCGTTCTTGCCATCAAGGCCGCGCTCCTTCAGCCGGAATACACGGTCACCATCTGTCATCGGTGGAATCGTCAAAGCGATTCGCCCATGCGGCGTATCAACGGGCACTTTGCCGCCAAGCACGGCAACGTCAAAAGGCACTGCCACATCAACTGTGACATTTGTTCTGTCGATACGGCGTTTGGTATCCTGCTTGAAGCGTATCGTAATATTAGCATCGCCTGCTGCACCACCGGTCGGGGATGAATAGCCCTTGCCTTTGAGACGCACGACCTGGCCGTCGACAACTCCTTTGGGAATTGAAAATGCGATATGCGCACCGGTTGGTAAATCCAATTCAGCTTTGCCGGCAGCCACTTCTTCCAATGTCACGTCTTTGACAATGTTTATGTCATTACCTACTGGCGGCGTGAAATTCTGTTTGGGCTTGCGCTTTTCTTGTGCAGGGCCGAAACCCGCGCCGAATAATTCAGACAATATGTCGTCAGCTCCGGATGATCTGCGGCGCTCGCCATTGCCAAAACCTGCGCCGCCAAAGCCGCCAAAACCTTCGAACGGATTGCTACCGCCTCTGAAACCACCGGTGTTTTTTGGCATCGTCGGCTTGCCGTCATTGCCGATCAGGCCGCGGTCAAACTCATCGCGTTTGGCAGGATCACTCAAAATCTCATGGGCTTGGTTGATTTCGGCAAAACGCTGCTGCGCTTTCGGGTCACCGGCGTTCTGGTCAGGATGGTGCTTCTTGGCGGCCTTGCGGTAGGCCGACTTAATTTCTGCAGCATCAGCCAACCGGCCAACACCGAGCACTGTATAAGGATCACGCATTTTGCGCACTCACATAAGATTCTTGTTTGCGTATATGGTGCCAAAACACGGCCGCGTCGAGTTTTATGACCTATTTAACTTGGGTTAAATGCCGTCAATCTCCAAACGCCTGCGTCATTCATGCAAGTAGAACCCGCATAATTGCGAATGCCGTCATAGGATGTGCGTAATGCCGTAAAATTTCTGCACAAAGCGCCGCTATTCAAACGCTGCTCGTTGACAGCGAGGATTTCCCCGCTGGAGCCGGTTGCCGGATTTTGCCACGGGATGGATTTTCCGGAAAATTGAACTGAGCTCACCGCATTAGCAATGGTTTCGCCATCCCGGAAAGTGTCGGTTTCCAGCCCCAAGGTGTCCGGTAAAGTGGGGCCTGCAAACTCGGCGACAGAAGCGGTTTCAATTGATCTGTCCACATTAAGGCCGGCACCGGGAATGCCACGTGCGCAACCTGCCAAATTTACCGCGGCGGTAAATATGACAGCCACACAAGAAAAACGTTGCAAAGCGCTTGAACTTAACACCCAACCTGCCCAAAACATATATTAACTGAGCTGCAATAAACTGCTCACAAACCTCTGATTATTTTGCAGGAACATCGTTAATGTCTGGTGACTTCACACAAGAAAAAGATCCGTTTTCATTGTTCGGTGAATGGTTAAAAGAAGCCGAAGCCAGTGAAATCAACGATCCGAACGGTGTTGCTTTAGCTACCGTTGATCCTGATGGGCTGCCGAATGTGCGTATGGTGCTGCTGAAAGGCCTCGATGAGCGCGGCTTTGTGTTTTACACCAATTTTGAAGGTGCAAAGGGCCGCGAGATTTTGGCTTCCATGAAAGCGGCAATGTGTTTTCATTGGAAGTCGCTGCGCCGCCAAGTGCGGGTGCGCGGGCCTGTGGAAATTGTTTCCGACGCCGAGGCCGACGCTTACTACCAAACCCGTGCACGCGGCAGCCGAATTGGTGCATGGGCGTCAGCGCAAAGCCGACCACTAGAAAGCCGCTCCGTGTTAGAGGCCGCTGTGGCAGAACTGACAGCGCAATATGCCGACGGCGACATTCCCCGCCCTGCGCATTGGTCAGGCATCCGCATTATTCCAACAGAAATTGAGTTCTGGAAAGACGGTGAATTCCGCCTTCATGACCGCGTGAAGTTTACGCGGAGCGACGCGCACGAGGCTTGGATCACAGCACGGCTATACCCGTAGTTTCAGCCGTTAAACGGCCCAAACGTGAACCCGCGCGGGATGATGCGGTGTTCGTAGGCTTGGCGTTCAAGTTCCTCGCGGAAATCAGGGTGGGCAATTGAAATCAGCAATTGCGCACGTTCGGCAACCGATTTGCCCTTCAAGTTGACCATGCCGTATTCGGTGACAACATACATCATGTCGGTACGCGGCGTTGTAACAATGTTGCCCGGCGTCAGTGACAGCACGATACGGCTACGCGGAGCGCCACGTTTATTATAGGTTGAAGACATGCAGATAAATGATTTGCCGCCTTCCGACGCATAGGCGCCTCGCACAAATTGCAGTTGCCCGCCGGTGCCGCTGATATGGCGCAATCCATCTGACTCCGATGCCGCCTGCCCCTGCAAATCCATTTGTGTGGTGTTGTTGATCGCCACCACGTTTTTGTTCTGCATGATCACATGCGGTAAATTGGTCTGGTCAACAGCCAGGCAAATCATGTCTTTGTTTCGGTTGATGGTGTCGTAGAGACGTTGAGACCCCAGCGCAAAAGTCATTGTCACTTTACCGGTGTGAAGTTGTTTTCGTGCATTGGTGATTTTACCGGCCAGATAAAGTTCGCCCAAACCATCCGTCATCATTTCGGTATGGATACCAAGGTCGCGCGCGGTGCTGTCGAGCAGCTGCGTACAAACGGCATTCGGCATGCCGCCAATGCCAATTTGCAGGCATGCGCCATCTTCAACTTCGGCGGCAATTAAT
>JANMFT010000122.1:0-1657 GCA_031374255.1 Limoniibacter sp.
GGTGAGCGAGGCCTTCGCCTGCAACGGTGCCGACGGCCTGCCAGTTTTCGGGCAGTTCCGGAGGCAAGAAGGTTTGTAATTTTTCATTGAACTTGGGCTTCGCGCCCTTTTGCACAGACAGCGAAATCAGCGGTGTAAACCCGCCGGAAACCCCCAGCGCATCGCAGGCGATCTCGCGCGTTGGCCCGGACGTTTTGCCGGATATATCCACGGCTTGGATGCTGATCGACGTGATCGCCTTTGCGCCATTGGTGCCGACAACAGCGTGGCCGGTGATAACTTCAGCACCAGCCTCGGCAGCCATGATTATGGCTTCGTCGCTGATGTTGGGCCGCACATCCACAATCGCAATCGTGGTTGCCCCCGCATTGGCAAGATCGCGCACAGCTTCATATGTGCTGTCATTATTGGTGAAAAACGCGATGTTTTGCCCAACGAGAACGCCATAATCGGAAGCGTATTGTTGCATGGCGGAGGCCAGCATAATGCCCGGCCTGTCATTGCCGGGAAATACCAGCGGGCGCTCACTTGCGCCGGTGGCCAGCACAACCTCGTTTGCGCGGATAACCCAATGGCGGTGGCGCGGTTCGCCAATGCCTGCTTTGCGGTGTTCAGAGACGCGCTCAACTGCAGCGAATGTGTCGCCATCATAAGCGCCCCAAACCATGGTGCGGGAGAAAAAACGCACGTTTGGGAGGTTGGACAATTTGGTGTGTTCAAGCGGCGGTTTGATATCCGCGATGATCACGCGCTTGCCTAATTTTGCGGCGTTGGAAGCGGCTTCCAAACCCGCTTCGCCAGCCCCTACAACCAGCACATCGCAAAACGCATTCATGCGGTCGTAAAGGGCAGGGTCAGCAACATCGCCTGCGCTGCCAAGACCAGCTGCCCTCCGGATAAACCATTCAAAAAAATGCCAAATGCGCGTGTTGCGAAACGGGCCGAAGAAGGTTTTATAATAAAAACCCGCACCAAAAATCTTCGCGCCAAATTGGTTGATCGCGCCAAAATCCATGTCAAGTGACGGCCAGCGGTTTTGGCTGACAGCCACCAAACCGTCTCGAAGCTCAACCATGGTTGCCATCAAGTTTGGCTCTCGCACGCCATTTTCGATGACAGTCACAAGCGCATTGGGTTCTTCCAGTCCAATGCCGATCACCCCGCGCGGGCGGTGCAGCTTGAACGAGCGACCGAAGATTTTAACGCTGTTGGCCAGCAGCGCCGAAGCCAAAGTGTCGCCTGCGTGGCCGGTGTATTGTTTGCCATCAAAGATGAAGCGTATTGTTGTGCTGGTATCGATGCGCGCGCCGGAGGAAAGCCGTTTCATAGTTTTGCGGCCTTTTTCCTAGGGGTTATTGCCAGAGCAACTTCCGGTTGTTTGGCAAATTTGACGCTGAATATCTCGTGGCTCACCACATCGCGCTCGACAATCAGATGAGCGCGGCAACCGTGGTTGTGCTGCCAAAATTCGAGGTGTCGCCCGCGCGTGTTCACGCGGTTGAAGACGTAATCATTCCAAGCGGCCGTATCCGTAGATGTTGGATCAGGCCGCACACGATTGGCGTCACCAGCATAGGAAAACTCGATCACGTCACGCAAGCCGCAATGGGGGCAGTTGATTCTCATGTGCTTGCCCTCGAATTCATTTCTTCTAATG
>JANMFT010000459.1:0-5506 GCA_031374255.1 Limoniibacter sp.
GTTGTAATCGTTGCCGCCAGATCAGCATTATTGGCCATCACATAATTAACGCCCTCTTTGGTGGTGACATGCTCCATCACCACACGCAAGCCCGGCGTGCGGCGGCGCAGCGGATCGAGCACGCGGTCTATGAACACTGCCTCGCGGTCAAAAATATCAATGTCCGGGTCGGTCACTTCACCGTGGACGCACAGCGTGACACCTGCTTCGGCCATGGCGTCCAACACACCTTGAACCTTAGCAAAATCCCTGACGCCGGAGTGTGAGTTGGTGGTTGCCCCAGCCGGATAAAGCTTCACGGCGTGAATGATGCCTGCTTTGTATGCGGCAACGACATCGGCAGCATTGGTGGTTTCGGTGAGATAGAGCGTCATCAAAGGCGTGAAATTTTGCCCATTTGGCAGCGCATCCATAATCCGCACCCGATACGCCTCAGCTTCCGCACCTGTCACCACCGGCGGCACCAGATTGGGCATAATGATGGCGCGGGCAAAATCAGCCGAATGCGGCAACACCCCACGCAGCATGACGCCATCACGCAAATGCAAATGAAAATCATCCGGACGACGTAATTTAAGCTGCATCAAGCTGCACCATCGGCATCAGCCAACGCATAATACAATTCCGCCAAGCGCCTCCCGACCGGCCCAAGGCCCTGATGATCACCAATCTTGACGCTGTCGATAGAGGCAACCGGTGTCAGGCTGCCAAACGAACCGGTCAAAAACACCTCATCAGCACCATACGTGTCAAACAGCGAAAAATTGCGCTCGAATACGGTAATTCCATTGGCCTTGCAGAGTTCCACCACATTGCCGCGCGTTATCCCGTTCATACAATAATCGCCGGTCGACGTCCAAACTTCGCCTTTTCGCACAATGAAAAAGTTGCATGCGTTCGTCGTGTTCACAAAACCATGCGGATCAAGCATTAAAGCCTCGTCTGCGCCCATGCGGTCTGCGTGCAGGCATGCCAGAACGCAGTTCAGCTTCGAATGCGAATTATATTTCGGGTCCTGTGCCATCGGCATGCCGCGCACTTGCGGCACGGTGACCAGTTTCAAACCGGTTTTTTGCAGCGCGCTAACCGGCTTGGAATGCTCTATCAAAATCACAATGGTCGGGCCGGTTTTAGCGAGCTTCGGGTGCTGAAACGGTTTGGATTTAATGCCCCGCGTTACCATCAGGCGCACATGCGCATTGTCCGTCATATTGTTTGCCATAGCTGTGCGGTTCAGTTCAGCAATCAGCTTGTCGCGGCTCCACAGAATATCAATGCCCGCTGCTTTGCAGCTTTCAAAAAGCCGGTCCATGTGCTTTTCGAGAAAGCCCCAGCGCCCATTCCGCAAGCGCATGCCTTCCCACATGCCATCTCCAAGCATAAAGCCGGCATCATAAACTGAAACTTTTGCCTCATCACGATGCACCAAATCACCGTTAATATTGATCATAATATCGCGGTTGCGAAAGTCTTCTTCGGCTGCGTGACTGAATGTTTCGGGCGTGGTCATGGCAAATCTCCGTCATCATTCGCAAAGCATGAAACGGGTTGCAAAGAAAGAGTGAGGCTGAGTTCAACACATATGTTTCAACCGTAACAATCGATCACGCACACCGGCAAACACCAGCGGGCAAATGCGCGCTTGGTTGACAATTGCTCTTTGCCAAGCAAAAAGCCAAAAACAAACAGGTTTCCTAACTGTCATGCGTCAATATTTGATCAGTTTAAGTGCCGTCATACTCACAACAGTTTTGTTGAGTGGCTGCGTGACGAGTGAAGCACCAAAGTCCAGCCTTCTGGCTGGTGAGCAATCAACTGACGGCGCAATATCAGCTGATCAATCATCATTTGCAGCAGACCTGCCCGATCAAGGCCCTGCCCCTGAAGACCGGCCTAATATACTGGCCTTGGGCAGTGGTGAAGCTTCGGATGCCGATGAAACGACGGCCGGCAAGATAAAATCAGACGTCCAGCTGACTATGCAAACGGCTTTGGTCGAGCCAGCCAAAAAGAAACCGGCAATAGAGCCAACCGACGCGTCACCTCAAAACGCCGAGCCGGTGGTTGCTTCAAACCGCGAGCGCAATTGCCTGATGAGGGTAATGTATTTTGAGTCTAACCGCTCCAGTCCAGATGGTCTGCTCGCAGTTGGAACAGTCGTTATGCACCGGCTCAAAAATGGTGCGTGGGGCAACTCGGTTTGCAGTGTTGTGCAAGCGCGCAACCAATTTGCACCGGGTTTGATGACAAGAAAAATGCAAGGGAACCTATCTGACTTGCAATTGCTGGCCGACAGAGTTCTGGCTGGAAAGCGTCACCCGCAATTGGCTAAAAACGTGATGTTCTTTCATGTGGCCGGAATAAGGTTCCCGTACAAAAACATGCGTTATGTACTCGTCGCAGGCGGCAACACGTTTTACTACAAAGCCCAGCGTAAGCGGCGGGCTTAGAACTCAACCCCCTTTTGCGCCTTCACGCCACCGCGGAACGGGTGCTTGATCAGTTCCATTTCAGTCACCAAATCGGCAATCTCAATCAGGCCTTCAGCAGCATTGCGGCCCGTTAAAACCACATGCACATCATGCGGTTTTTGGTCCACCAAAAACTCCAAAACATCGCTGAGCGGGATGTAATCATAGCGAAGCGCAATGTTGATTTCGTCGAGCAGCACCATCGAAATGCCGGGCTTTAAAATCATTTCTTTGGCTTTTTCCCAAGCGGCCAGAGCATGCTCGATATCGCGGGCTTTATCTTGCGTTTCCCAAGTAAAGCCCTCGCCCATTGTGTGAAACTCACACACACTCGTAAAGCGCGATAAAATCAAATCACGCTCGCCAGTGCTCATGCCACCCTTGATAAACTGCACGACGGCGCACGGCATGCCATAAGCAATGTGGCGGAAAATCATACCGAAAGCAGCCGTGGATTTGCCCTTGCCCTTCCCGGTATGGACAATAATCAAGCCCTTTTCGCCGGTTTTTGTTGCCATGATTTTATCGCGCGCAGCTTTTTTCTTGGCCATTTTTTGCGCATGGCGCTGATCATCGGTCAGAGGAATTGTGGTTTCTGCTTCATCCATTTTCTCACCCGATTGTTGTGCCAAAAATCACGCCTATTGCAGCCGTTATCGCCATGGCTACCACGCCCCAAAACATCACACGCACGGTCGCGCGCAACATCGGCGCGCCTCCCGCTTTAGCGCCTGCTGCACCAAGAATCCCAAGAGAGATCACGGTGGCTATGCCAACTGTAAAAATCAGTGTTTCACGTGGCGAAAGATAAGCAACCAGCAAAGGTGCGCTGGCGCCAATTGAAAACATAATCGCCGAACTAAGCGCGGCCTGCAATGGCTGGGCTGTTGTCAATTCAGTAATGCCCAATTCCTCACGCGCGTGGGCGCCAAGCGCATCATGGGCGGACAATTGCCGTGAAATGGCACGAGCGGTTTCGAGTTCGGCACCGCGTGACATAAAGGTTTGCGCCAGTTCTTCAATTTCAAATTCCGGCTGCGTCTCGATCTCGCGGCGCTCACGCTCCAAATCCGCATTTTCGGAATCAGCCTGTGAACTCACCGACACATATTCACCCGCAGCCATCGACATAGAACCGGCCACCAAACCAGCCAGTCCGGCGACAATAATTGAACGCGTATCTGAGGCCGAAGCCGCCACACCAACGATCAAACTTGCCGTAGATATCAAGCCGTCATTGGCTCCAAGAACAGCGGCCCGGAGCCAGCCGTTGCGGGTCGCCGTGTGATGCTCCAAGTTCATTTTTTTCATGTTGGCAAATCGCCCGCTTCAAAAATTTTGCCCGCTATATCAGCAATCAAAAATTGTGCCGAATTACTTTTCGGCGTCCACAACCCGCGCTTGATCGCTTCTGCAAATCGCAGCGCCATCTCGCGCAAGGCGTCCGGGTTATTCTCTTTAATAAACGCCCGCACATTGTCATCAGCCAGATAGGCTTCAAACACCTGATCGAAGTGATGGTTCCGCACCGCGCCGGTTGTGGCAGAAAATGCAAACAAATAATCCACTGTTGCAGCCATCTCAAACGCGCCTTTATAGCCGTGGCGCATGACGCCCGAGATCCATTTCGGGTTGGCACAACGCCCTCGCACCACGCGCGCAATTTCTTCCTCAAGCGTACGGATAACAGGCCGTTCAGGCCGCGAATGGTCGTTGTGGTAAAGCTTCGGCCGCGCACCTGTCAGCTTTTCAGCCGCCGCCGCCATACCGCCCTCAAACTGATAATAATCATCGGAATCCAATAAATCATGCTCGCGATTATCCTGATTTTGCACAATGGCTTCAATGCCGGAAAGCCGGGTTTCAAAGTCCGCGCGCGCCAGTTTGCCGTCAGCATTGGCACCGTAAGCATAACTGCCCCATACGAGATAGGCCTCACCCAAATCAGCGCGGTTTTCCCAGCCGCCTTCGTCGATCAACGCTTGTAAACCTGCCCCATAAGCTCCGGGTTTTGAACCAAAAACGCGGTAACCCGCGCGGGCTTTGGCCTCGGTTTCGCTTGCGCCATTTGTAACCAGTGCCGCCTGCTCTTCCCGCATCCGCGCAGCAATCGGATTGTCTATTTCATGTTCATCCAGCGCACCTACTGCCCGCACTGCTTGGTCAAACAGCGCAATCTGATCAGGAAATGCATCACGAAAAAATCCGGAAATGCGTAAGGTTACATCCACCCGCGGGCGGCCAAGTTTTGTTACCGGAACAATTTCATAGCCGGTCACCCGCCGCGATGGCCCGTCCCACAACGGCTTCACGCCAATCAACGAGAGTGCCTGCGCAATGTCATCGCCGCCGGTACGCATATTAGCGGTGCCCCAAGCCGTGAGCCCAATCGATTTTGGCCAATCACCATGGTCTTGCGCGTGGCGGGCAATCAAGGCTTCAGCACTTTTGCGCCCCAATTCCCATGCGGTCTCAGTCGGGATGGCCCGCGTATCAACCGAATAAAAATTCCGCCCCGTCGGCAAAACATCCGGCCGCCCGCGCGTCGGCGCACCCGATGGGCCGGGTTTGACAAAGCGGCCGTCCAATGCGGTCAAAAGCCCTGAGATCTCGGCATCTCCGCAAGCAATGACCGAAGGCTGGATCCTCGTCACAATCTCGTCAAGCACCGCTTTCGTGCGTGCCCAGTCATCCGGACAAGCAACAGAGCCATCCACCAACGCGGAAGCCAGAAGCTCAATACGCTCCAACGTATCGCCATTCGTCCGCCAAGGGTCGTTGGACACCGCGAGCAACATCGCGGGGCGCGGGCCTGCCCACATTTCTGCCATGGCGCAATCGAGCGGATCGAACCATTCCTCTGCGCCGTCTTTCCGGGGCTGCGAAGCAGAACCCGGAATCCAGAGCGCCGTGGTCAAGGGAGAAGTGCGCTCCGTGGGTACACCAACAGGGTCAGAAGATGGCAACCTTTGCGCACCAATTCCACCGTCACCACTCTGGATTCCGGGTTCCGCTGCGCGGCCCCGGAATGACGG
>JANMFT010000465.1:0-17595 GCA_031374255.1 Limoniibacter sp.
TCACGCCTGAAAAGCGCGCACACAAAACTGGGCGACGCATGGTCATGCTAGCTTAAACCACTTTGTTTCTGCGCTTGGTTTTGTTAGGGCAACCTTACAAATTTCAGGAGCTGTCCATGTCAACCATCACCCGCATTGATCCAAGTGCCCGTATGTCGGACGCTGTCATCCACGGCGATACGATCTATCTAGCAGGGCAGGTTGCGGGCGATGCAAAAGGCAAATCAACGCGCGAACAGACAATGGATGTGCTGGCCCAAATTGATGTGTTGCTCGCCAAGTGCGGCTCCTTAAAATCCAAAATCCTGATGACCACGATTTACTTGAGCAATATTGGCGATTTTGCCGAAATGAATGCGGTCTGGGATGCGTGGGTCGATAAAGCCAATCCAACCGCGCGCGCCACAGTGGAGGCAAGGCTGGCAGCACCAGCTTACACAATAGAAATTGTTTGCATTGCTGCACGGTAGTTTGCCTCTGCACACCAGCCCTGCGAGCAACACATATCTCCCGATTTGACTTTGCGGCGCTTCTCGCTCATACGGACTGCATACGCCCCTTGGCTGCCGCGTGAGCAGCCCGACCGCAGTCACTTGATTGCATTGTAAAGGCGGCGCAGCCCTCAAGCTTCAAAGCAGGGCTTTTACACAAGTTCCCATTTCACGCGGGGTGCTTCAGGCACTTTGGCGTTTTATTGCGCATAATGTGCTGGCCAAACCGTATTCCGGCTTTGCCATATTGGCGAAGGCAGGGTTCCTTTGTCCGCGCTACAATAAATGTTGGCGCAATATGAAAGACACTATTTTGGAAAATCCAACTCCTACAACGACCACCGCTTCAGCCACCAATTTTGCTGATCTTGGTCTGTCGCCCTCTATCCTCAAAACGCTCGAGCAGCTTGGCTTTGAAACACCAACGCCTATTCAAGCCAAAGCCATTCCGCACGTTTTATCCGGCCGCGACTTGATGGGCCTTGCCCAGACCGGCACCGGCAAAACCGCCGCCTTCGGCCTGCCATTGATTGAGCATTTGTTTGCCAATCGGGTCGCACCGCAGCCAAAAATCACACGTTCGTTGATTTTGGCGCCGACCCGCGAATTGGTGAACCAGATCGCTGAAGTCTTAAAAACCTTCGTCAAGCGTACACCCCTGAAAGTAGTCACCGCTGTTGGCGGCGCGTCAATCAATGTGCAGATCAACAACCTCTTCCGCGGTGTTGATGTGCTGGTGGCGACACCCGGTCGTTTGCTCGATTTGATTGAGCGCAAAGCTGTTCGCTTGGATCAGGCCAAATTTCTGGTGCTTGATGAAGCCGACCAGATGCTGGATCTGGGCTTTATTATTCCGCTCAAGAAAATTGCCAAGCATCTGCCAAAAGAGCGCCAGACCATGTTATTCTCGGCAACCATGCCAAAAGAAATTGCTGAGCTTTCAACTGCCTATTTGCACAACCCTGTGCGCGTTGAAGTGAATCCATCCGGCCGCACCGCCGACAAAGTGACCCAGCATATCCATTTTGTAGCGCAAAAAGACAAAGCTGCAAAACTCAAAGAGCTTTTGGCGCGCGATCCTGCCGATTTGTCGCTGGTGTTTTCACGAACCAAGCATGGCGCAGAGAAAATTCTCAAAGTGCTGCTGGATGCAGGCCACAAGGCTGAATCGATCCACGGCAATAAAAGCCAGAGCCAGCGTGACCGCGCCATTAAAGCATTCCGCGATAATGTGGTTCGGGTTTTGGTGGCAACTGATGTGGCCGCGCGCGGTATTGATATTCCGGGCGTTACCCACGTTTACAACTATGATTTGCCGGATGTGCCGGAAAACTATGTCCACCGTATTGGCCGTACTGCGCGTGCCGGTGCCACTGGCATTGCAGATGCGTTCTGCTCAAGCGATGAAACCCATTTGCTCAAAGCCATCGAGCGTTTGACTGGCGTTGCTCTCAAAGTCGTCAGCGGCGAAAAACATGCTTTGCCACGTGAAGACAAACGACCTGAGCGTGCACCGCGCCCATCAGGTTTTGGCGGACACCGCGATGGCGTTAAAAACGTGCGCCGTCAGGATGGTTTTGTGGCGGTGCCACAAGATGGCGAAACAACTGGTGCTCTACGTCCCGCGCGTCCACCAAGGAATAACAACGGTGCACACCCTGCCAATGCTCCGCGTGCACATTTCTCTAAAGACGGTGCGCCTAATGGCAAACCGGCTTTCAAAGGCCCGCGCCGCAAAAAGCCGGGCTTTAAGGCCAATGCAGGGCGTCCAACGCAGGCTGCATAAACAAATTCAATTGTGATACCAAAGGCCGGAGCAGTGATGCTCCGGCCTTTATCATTTGAAACTCAAAAGATTGACTCATTGCGATGCTAGCGCGTTAAATGGTTCAAATTGAAAGGAAGTCAGGACAATGCGTTTTATCGATGCGCTTAAAACAGTAAAAAAAATAGTGTTGGCGGTTTTGATAGCGTTTGCATTTATGCTTCCCGCCAGCGCGCAGGATGCAGCCATTTCATCGCGCAATGTCCCAATGAATATACAGCCGGGAGGAGGGCCAGCGACAGTCAACGGCTTGGTGGCAGGCAATACGCGGCTGGTTCATTCGGTTAGAGTTGCAGCTGGTCAACGATTAACCGTGACGCTCGGTTCAAACAATCGCGATTTGGTGTTTGGAATTTATGCGCGTTCCGGCGCAGCTGTTTACGAAGCGCAGCGCGGGCAACGCAAGTTTTCCGCTGTGCTCCGGCGTTCAGGCACTTATGCCATTATTGTCTCGTTTACCGAGACGGCCCGCCGTAAGAATGCGATTTATCAGTTGAGCGTGGGTCTTTCTGAACCTGATATTGATGTTGACCCTGATTTGCCACCTGCACCTCCTCCTCAGCCGCCAATAGATCAGGGTGATCTCGTGCGTGTGGTGGGAATAAGCGCAAATGATACATTGGCTGTGCGCGATGGCCCGGGAACACAGTTTGAAGTGATCGGCGAATTATCACCCGGCACGCGGCGTTTGCGATTGGGCACCTGCCGTCAGAGCAATTCCGGCAATTGGTGTTCTATCTCTACCACGCGTTCAGTGCCAATCTCCGGATGGGTTAATGCGCGGTTTTTGTCGGAAGATAATGGTTAGACACTGAACGGCAAGGCTTCCAATTTACCATCATGCCGATGAAGCACACCCTTGATGCATTATCAGGGGTGGCTTTCTTTTGGCTTATCAGGTAACGCCGCCATAAATCGCGGACTAACCTCCCATTCGTCGTAACATTTCCAAAGCATTTGAAAGGAGGCCCGCACATGGACCTTCGCAATATCGCCATTATCGCCCACGTTGACCACGGCAAAACCACGCTGGTTGACCAGCTTCTCAAACAATCCGGCGCCTTCCGCGACAACCAGACGGTTGCCGAGCGCGCGATGGACAGCAACGACCTTGAGCGCGAGCGCGGCATTACCATTCTTGCCAAATGTACGTCGGTTGAGTGGAAGGGCATTCGCGTCAATATCGTGGATACGCCGGGCCATGCGGACTTTGGCGGCGAAGTTGAGCGTATCTTGTCGATGGTCGATGGCGTGGTTCTGTTGGTGGATGCCGCTGAAGGCCCGATGCCGCAAACCAAATTTGTGACAGCCAAAGCCCTCCGCCTTGGTCTTCGCCCGATTGTGGTCTTGAACAAAGTCGATAAGCCCGATGCTGACCCAAGCCGCGCACTCAACGACGTTTTCGATATGTTTGCCAATTTGGGCGCAAATGACGAACAGCTTGATTTTCCGGTGCTGTATGCGTCAGGCCGCTCCGGCTGGGCTGATAGCTCGCTTGATGGCCGCCGCGAAAATCTGGACGCTATGTTTGACATGGTTGTTAGCCATGTTCATACTCCGGAACAGGTTGCCGCGGCTGACGAGCCTTTCCGTATGCTGGCGACAACATTGTCTGCCGACCCGTTTTTGGGCCGTATACTAACAGGCCGTATTGAAGCAGGCCGTGCCAAAGTGGGTGAGCAGATAAAGGTTCTTGCCCGCGACGGCGCATTGATTGAAAACTTCCGTATCACCAAGGTTCTGGCGTTTCGCGGGCTTTCGCAGCACGCCATTGAGTTCGGTGAGGCTGGCGACATTGTGTCGATCACAGGCATGACCAAGGCCACCGTTGCAGACACATTGTGCGGCCTGACTGTCACTGATGCTATCCCGGCACAGCCGATTGACCCGCCAACAATTACAGTGACGTTTGGCATCAATGATAGTCCTTTGGCGGGCCGTGAAGGCTCAAAAGTGCAAACCCGCGTCATCCGCGACCGCCTCTTGAAAGAAGCTGAATCCAACGTCGCCATTCAGGTGCGCGACACGCCGGGCGGCGAGGCCTATGAGGTGTCTGGCCGTGGTGAATTGCAGATGGGCGTGCTCATCGAGAACATGCGCCGTGAAGGTTTTGAACTGTCAGTCTCGCGCCCGCGCGTGATTTACAAGGAAGAAGACGGCGTCCGCATGGAGCCCGTCGAAGAAGTCACGATTGACGTGGACGATGAATATACCGGTTCAGTCATCGAAAAAATCACCGGCCCGCGCAAAGGCGATCTTCTTGAAATGAAGCCGTCGGGCGTGGGTAAAACCCGTATCATCGCCAATGTGCCATCACGCGGACTCATCGGTTATCATGGCGAGTTTTTGACTGACACGCGCGGAACCGGCGTTCTCAACCGTGTGTTCCACGATTGGACACCGTATAAAGGCCCGATCATGGGCCGGAGAGCCGGTGTGCTGATTTCAACCGAAAACGGCGTCGCCGTTGCGTTCGCTTTGTTCAACTTGGAAGACCGCGGCAAAATTTTTGTGATCCCGCAAGAGCCGGTATATGAAGGCATGATTGTTGGCGAACATTCCCGCGAGAACGATCTCGACGTGAACCCTGTCAAGGGCAAAAAACTCACCAACATGCGCGCTTCCGGTAAAGACGAAGCCGTCTCGCTCACCCCGCCTATCCGCATGAGCCTCGAGCAGGCGATTGCCTATATCGACAATGATGAATTGGTCGAAGTGACACCAAAATCCATCCGCCTCCGCAAGCGCTATCTCGATTTCAACGACCGCAAAAAAGCGGCGAAGAAGGAAGACGGGGTTTAAAAGCCGCTGCTTTAAAAATACAAAAGCCGCTGGAGAAATCCGGCGGTTTTTTAATGCTTCTAGTCGCGTCATTGATCGGCTATGCAAATCAGTAAAATATTTACACGGTATCCGTTTTGGCGCTTTCCGATCACACGCTTAAAGTCTTGCAGCATTTGGCGACGAGGCCTGGCCATGATGAGGTCAAGGCTGATTTTCGCGCGCTGCTGATTCAAGAATTTGACGCTGAACTTCACGAGATTGACTTTGAGCGCCAGCAACCCGTCATTCGCGGACGCATTGACGCTTTAATCGGCCGCACGGTTTTTGAAGCCAAAAAAAACCTCGACAAGGAATGGCCGGATGTGCTGCGGCGCATGCCGGATTATCTGGCCGACCGCGAGCGTGAAGAGGGCGAGCGCTTTGTCGGCATCGCCAGTGACGGCGCGCGCTGGGTAGTAATGGAACTGCGCGAAGGAACGCTGGAAACCATTAAGGAAACTTTGCTCGACCCTGAAAAGCCCGAGGCATTTCTGGTTTGGCTGGATGGCGCATTGGCGCTCAAATCCAGTCTGCCACCTGAGCCGATGACGATACGCATCGAACTTGGCGGGGACTCAGTGGCGTTCCGAAGGGCGTCACAAGAACTGCAATCGGTTTGGACGGATGTCAAAGACCGCCCGGACACCGCGCTGAAACGCCAATTATGGGCGGCGATGCTCAAACTGGTTTATGGCCGCGATATTGATGATGACCGCCTTTGGATACAGCATACTTACCTTGTGATTGTCGCAAAATCGATCGCTTTGGCTGTGCTTGATTTATCTGATGATGAGCCGGCACATATGTTGTCGGGCAATGCGTTCGAACGTGCCAATATACGGGGCGCCGTTGAAAGCGATTTTTTTGATTGGGTGATCGCATCACCAGCTGGTGAAACACTGGTGCGGCGGATTATGGCGCATGTGCGGCGCTTCAGGCTACGCGAGGTTGAAACCGACGTCCTTAAAATACTGTATGAATCCTTGATTGATGCCGAACAGCGCCACGGTCTTGGCGAATATTATACGCCGGATTGGCTGGCGGCCAAAGTCATCCGCAATGTTGTTGATACGCCGCACCAGCAAAAAGTTCTTGATCCGTCGTGCGGATCGGGAACATTTTTGTTCCACGCCATCCGCCGCTTTCTGAGTGACGCCGACGAGATTGATTTTCCAAAAGAAGGCCGTGCTTTAGAGGCAACCAATCTTATTACGGGGATGGATATTCACCCGGTTGCGGTGATTATCGCGCGTGTCACCTATTTGCTGGCGCTGGCGCCTGTCATTGGCATGCGCAAAGGCGATATCACCATTCCGGTCTATCTTGGCGATGCGATGCAATTGTCCATCGACCGTATTTTTACTGATACCGAACTTAAAATTCAGGTGCCGCCGCCGCGAACCGATGTGGCTCAACCAGATGGGCAGCTTAAAACCAATGAGTTTTTGAGCTTTCCCGAATGTTTCTGCCGTATACCCGAATTGTTTGACCGCGCGGTGTTTCTCATGCGCGATGCCTCCAATCAAAGCTGGAGCCGCACCCAATATGAGACGGCGGTTGGCAAATCGGTCTCCAGCTATTTTGGCAATATGTCGCGCATGGACAGCCGGTGGGAAGAACCTTGGACAGAAGAACGCGAGCGCGGCGTGACCATGCTTGGCGATACATTCATTAAACTCGATAAATTGGCCAAGCAGGGCCGCGATACGATCTGGACGTATATTGCCCGCAATCTATCACGCCCATTGTTCTTATCCTCGCGGCAGGGATGGGCCAATGTGATTGTCGGCAACCCGCCTTGGGTCGCTTACAGGCATATGAGCGCTGATTTGCAAAAGCGCTTTAAAGATATGGCCAAAGGCGAGCGGGTTTATGTTGGCGGCAAACTGACAACCCAAAATGATTTATGCGCTTTGTTTACAGTGCGTGCGGCGCAGCTTTATTTGCGGCCGGGCGGCAAGCTTGGTTTTGTGCTGCCACTGGCAGCATTGACACGCGGCCAATATGAAAAATTCCGCTCCGGCAATTTTGAATCGGTCAAACTGCGCTTTGATGAAACATGGACCATGGACGACAGCGTTCAGCCATTGTTTCCGGTGCCGTCTTGCGCGGTGTTTGTCACCAAGCGCAAATTTATTGAGCAAGACCCTGCAAAGATTACCCGCCGCGCCTATTCCGGGTTTTTGCCGATGCGCGATGCGCCGGAAGATGTTGCGGATGCAAAATTAAAGGTTGACCAATCATCGGGGGATCCTTCAACCGCCAGTTTTGAAGGCGGCTCGCCCTACCGCGCCAAGTTCAAACAGGGCGCAACCCTGGTTCCGCGTTTTTTGTGTTTTGTTGAGCGAAAGCAAATGGGCCGACTCGGCTCCGGAACTGCAAAACCAGCGATTAACTCTCGTCGTTCCACGCAGGAAAAAGCGCCGTGGAAAAACCTGCCCGCCTTGGAAGGCAATGTCGAGGCTGAATTCCTGCGTCCGGTTTTGTTGGGCGAATCGATTTTGCCGTATCGCGTGTATGCCCCGCTTGAAGCTGTTATCCCCGTCAATGAGCGTGGCAAAATCTTGTCGGCAAGTGGGGCAGCGGACGAGGGTTTTGACGGCTTGGCCAATTGGATGCGCAAAGCTGAGGCGGCATGGGAGGCCAATGCCACTGAGAGCAATGCACTTCGTTTGGTGCAGCGCTGGGATTATCATGGTGGGGTGACTTCGCAATTTCCAACTGCACCATTGCGGGTGGTTTATGCCAGATCTGGTATGCATCAAGCCTCTATTATTGTTGATGATCCAAAGTTTGTAATCGATTTTGCGCTTTATTGGATGGATGTGAAAACCGAGATCGAAGGTCGATATTTGACGACTATTTTCAATTCAGAAAAAACCCGCTCTTTGATTGAACAATTTCAAAGTAAAGGCCAGTGGGGTGCACGCGACTTTGCGAAAGTGATGTTCAATCTGCCCATTCCAATTTTTAGCGCTTCCAAAAGCCTTCACACCGATTTGGCGCGGGCGGCCGGTGAGGCCGAATCAATTGCCGCAAGCGTGGCGCTCGATCAGGGTATGGTTTTCACAAAAGCCCGCAAACGGGTGCGTGAGGCGTTGGCAGATGCCGGGCTTTCCCAAAAAATTGACAGCTTGGTAGCCAAGCTTCTTACGGCTTGACGCCAGTTTTCAGTGGATCATTGAGTTAGGCACTATCAGCTGGCAAGCAGCGCTGACACAGTGCCATTATGGCCAGACATGCCCCAAATCAGATGAGTTTTTTTGATGCCCAAGTCGATTTGTTCGATGCGGGTTCACAAAACCGCACTGCCTCGTCGCCGGTTGATAACACTCCTGATGCAGGCTCCGTTGAATACCGCCGCCGCCGTTTGGGCGAAATTGTAGGCGAATTGGAAGTCGCCGACACCATGCCGTGGAAACCGTCGCTCGTGACGGTTTGGACACGATCTTTTCCGGAATTGGTCAAAATGCTGCCCGACGAGGAAGCAGCTGAATGGCAGGCCAAATTCAATGCGGAAATAAAGCGGCTTACAAATCAGCAGTAATCTCAATAATCCACCCGTTCCAAATACAACCCTTGCGGTGGCGCAACTGGGCCGCAGGCTTTACGGTCGCGGGCATTCAAAGCCGCAACAAGGCTGTCATTATTCCAGCGGCCGTCGCCGACCATTTTCAAACTGCCCACCATTGAGCGCACTTGATTGTGTAAAAACGAGCGGGCCGACGCCGTGATTTCGATCATGTCGCCAGCTTGGCCTGTCGCTGTTTCAACGTGCCGCACATCAAGCCGGTCGAGCGTGCGCACCGGCGATTTGGCTTGACACTCGGTCGAGCGGAACGTGGTGAAATCATGGGTGCCAAGCAATAGCTTGGCGGCGGCATCCATGGCTTCCACATTCAATGGTTTCCGCACCCACCAGCAGCGGTTTCCATCAAACGTCAAATGCGCACGGCGGTTGAAAATCACATAGCGGTAGTGCCGCGCCGTGGCAGAAAACCGCGAGTCAAATGTTTCCGGCACTTCCTCGCAGGCTAATATTGAAACCCGCTCAGAGGCAATGCGCAATCTTGCGTTGATCGCATCCATAATGGTGCGGGCGGGAAAGTATTTTGCCATATCAAAATGGCCGATTTGCGCCACGGCATGAACGCCGGTATCCGTGCGGCCTGCGCCAAACAAAGTGACGGGTTCACCGGCCAGCTCCAGCGTGGCAGCTTCAATCGCGCCCTGTACGCTCCACCCGTTGATCTGGCGCTGCCAGCCGACATAGGGCGTGCCGTCATATTCAATCGTGAGTTTGTAGCGCGGCATTATTTTATTGAATGCGGTTTTGAGCCGCGCAATAAGTCTGCGCCAGACATAGCTTTGCCGCCCGCCCGCTGCACGAGGGCAAGTTCTATTGAGCCGGAACCGCAGGGTTGAATGAGGTCGCCGCTTTCAGCAATATGCGAGCGCAATATCTTAACCCGCTCAAACCCGGAGCCAAAATTCATCTCGCACCAAGCGCCCGGCCACGGCGACAGGCTGCGAATATGGTTATGCACGTCTTGAGCGGGCTTGTTCCAATCGATACGCGTTTCCGTCTTGTCGATTTTGGCAGCGTAATTTGCGCCTGTTTCGTTTTGCGGAACGGATTTCAAAGTACCAGATTCAAGCTGCGCCATCGCGTCCACAATCAAAGCGCCGCCAGCCTTAGCCAGCCGGTCGTGTAACTCGCCCGTGGTTTCATCGGGGCCAATATCGAGCACCGTTGTCATCGCGACAGGGCCGGTATCAAGCCCGGCCTCCATTTGCATCACCATCACGCCGGTTTGGCTGTCACCGGCCATAATCGCACGGTGGATGGGGGCAGCCCCGCGCCAGCGCGGCAGCAGTGAAGCGTGAATGTTAAAGCAGCCGTGCCATGGTGCATCAAGCACAGCCTGCGGCAAGATGAGGCCGTAGGCGACCACGACAGCGGCGTCGGCATTGAACGCGCGTAGTTTCTCGTGCTCGCTTTCATCTTTGAGTTTTACGGGTGAGAACACAGGTAAGCCCAAAACCTCAGCCCGCTTTTGCACCGGTGAAGGCGTCAGCTCTAGCCCGCGCCTGCCAGCGGCGCGTGGCGGCTGCGTATAGACCGCCACGATCTCATGGCCTGCCTCAACCAAAGCATCCAGCACAACAACTGAAAACTCCGGTGTGCCCATAAAGATGAGGCGGAGGGACATTTCCTAAACCAAAATCCGCGTGCCGCCGCGGTCTTTGGCCATTTTCTTAAATTTGCGAATGACCATTTCGCGCTTGAGGCGCGATATATGATCGAGAAACAAAATACCGTTGAGATGATCAATCTCATGCTGCAAACAGGTCGCCATCAGGCCATCGGCGCTAAGCTCATGGGCCGCCCCGGTCTCATCCTGATAGCGCACGGTCACAAGCGAAGGCCGCTCCACATCTGCATAATAATCCGGCACGGAAAGGCAGCCCTCCTCATAAACCGAAGGCTCACCGCCATGGGTCACAATCTCCGGGTTGATAATAATCAGCGGGGTTTTCGGCTCATCCTTCTTGGCAAGGTCAATTACCAGCATACGGATCGGTTCAGCCACTTGAATGGCGGCCAAACCAATGCCGGGCGCGGCATACATGGTTTCCAGCATGTCGCCCGCAAAGGCTTTGAGCGGCGCATCAAAGCGCGTCACCATTGCCGATGTCGTGCGCAAAATAGGGTCGGGAATAACAACGAGCGGTAGTAAAGCCATGGCGGCTGAAATATGGATTTGGGCCGGAGCCGTCAACTGCCGTTCAGCAGAGTTTTGAAATTATGAAAAAACCAAATTTTCTCATTTTGATGGTTGATCAGTTGAATGGCACTCTGTTTCCAGACGGCCCTGCTGATTGGCTGCATGCGCCAAATTTGAAAGCACTTGGCCTCCGATCATCGCGCTTTGCCAATGCCTACACGGCTTCCCCGCTTTGTGCGCCGGCGCGGGCGTCATTCATGAGCGGGCAGTTGCCGAGCCGTACTGGCGTTTATGATAATGCAGCGGAGTTTCAATCCTCGATACCTACTTTTGCGCATCACCTCCGCAATGCCGGTTACAACACTTGCCTTTCGGGCAAAATGCATTTTGTCGGGCCGGATCAACTCCACGGTTTTGAGGAGCGCTTGACGACCGATATTTATCCGGCCGATTTTGGCTGGACACCGGATTACCGCAAACCAAGTGAGCGCATTGACTGGTGGTATCATAATTTGGGTTCCGTCACCGGCGCGGGTACGGCTGAAACCTCCAACCAATTGGAATATGATGATGAGGTGACGTTTCTCGCGGTGCAAAAACTGCACCAGCTTGGCCGTGTATCTTCAGTCGATAATTCGCAGCCTTGGTGCGTGACGGTCTCATTGACCCACCCGCATGACCCCTATGTGGCACGGCGGAAATACTGGGATTTGTATGAGGGCATTCCGCAATTGCAGCCTAACATTAGCCCAATTACCAACGCCAACCAAGACCCGCATTCGCAGCGGTTGCACGCCGCCTGCAACGCACAGGATTTCGACATCACGCCGGAACATGTCGCCCGCGCGCGGCGAGGCTATTTTGCCAATATCTCATATATCGATGATAAAATCGGCGAGGTGTTGGCCGCGCTTAAAGCCATGCGCATGGACGATAACACAATCATTGTGTTCGCCTCCGACCATGGCGATATGCTGGGGGAACGCGGCCTATGGTTCAAAATGAATTTTTTTGAGGGCTCCGCTCGTGTGCCATTAATGATTGCTGCGCCGGGCATGAAGCCCGGTCTGATTGAAACTCCGGTTTCCACCTTGGATGTGACACCGACATTATGCGAGTTGGCTGGCATTTCTATGAACTCTATTTTGCCATGGACAGATGGAACCAGTCTGGTTGGCATCGCCAATGGCACCGCTGTGCATCCGCCGGTGTTGATGGAATATGCCGCCGAAGGCACGGTGTCGCCCATGGTCGCCCTTCGGACAAACAACTTCAAATATATCTCCTGCGCCGCCGACCCTGACTTGCTGTTTGATGTTGCGGCTGATCCGCACGAACTGACCAATTTGGCAGCCGATCCGGCACATGCCGCAACGCTGAGCCACCTGTCAGACTTGGCCAAAGCCCGCTGGAATTTATTAGCCTTCGACGCCGCCGTGCGCGAAAGCCAAGCGCGTCGCTGGGTGGTTTATCCGGCGCTGCGCAACGGCAATTATTACCCGTGGGATTTCCAGCCGCTGCAAAAAGCCTCAGAGCGCTACATGCGCAACCACATGGATTTGAACGTGTTGGAGGAGAGTAAAAGATTTCCGCGGGGGGAATGAGGGGCCCGCCCACCTCAACTTCGTCATTGCCCGACTTGATCGGGCAACCCATTCCGTGATGTTGAAACGACGAAGTGCAAGTGCTTTTATTTGACGGCATGGGTCGTCCGATCAAGTCGGACGATGACGAAACGTGGGGGCGTACGACTGAATAAAGCCGGCCCGATGTGCGGGCCGGTTTCCTTCGTATTAAACTGGTTATGCTGTTAAAGTGTTCCACCTTTTTGAATATCCATCAGCAGCTTCTCAGTTTTCGCATTTTCAATTTTATTGACCATGCGGCGGCTTTCTTCAGTGTCACGTAGGGTTTTAGTGATGGTGATCGAAGTGTGCACCAGCATGATTGCGCTCATGGCGTAAAAGCCTTTTGCTGCAAAAGTTGCGTCCAAGAAATAGATGCCGCCTGCCATCATCGCGGCGGAAATGCCGAATGAAACTATTGTGAAAAGTGTCCAGGCATCGGAATGGACAGGTTTGAAGGTTTCGGTGTTCATGATTTTAGTTCCTTGTTTGGGTTTGATTTTAAGATTTGGTTGTAGGGTGAAGGCGGGCAGAAAGCCGTTTTAAAACATCGTCTGTGCTGGATTTTAGAGCAGGGCCGCAGGCAGCATCGGCAAGCCGGTTCCGAAGTGTTTCGGGGTTTAGATTAGTGTCGAGCTCCACCAAGGCTGCATGAGTGCGGTCGGTTTCCAACTGGCGCGATTTCAGCCGGTCAAGCGTGCGCTCCGCATCTTTGAGGGTTGAGGCGCCTGTGCCGGGCATGGCTTTGGTCAAACGCTGCGTTTTATCGGTGACGCTTGCCAGTCGCAGCCCGCGCTCAAGTTCTTGCAACCGGCTTTCGGCCTGCCTTAGAATGGCACGTTGGCGTTTTATCTCGGCTGCAAAATGGGCTTGCGCCTTTTGCGATGCGGCGTGATCGGTCTCCAAATTTGCAATCATCGCTGCCGCTTCAGTTGCTAGATCAACTTTGTTTTGCTCCAGCGCGGCCACGGCGCGGGTTTCCAAATCAGCCAGTTGTTCGGCCAGCTTTGTGCCATGGGCTGCTTCCTCCTGATTCTGCGCCATTGCCAAGGCAAGGCTATGACGGGCTTGCTGAATGGATTCAGCGCCTTCGCGGATTTGTTGGCGCAGCACCACAAGCGCATTGGCATCGATAATTTGTTCCACACTATTGACTGTGTGGCCCCTGAAAATGGTCATTATCTGTTTGAACATTTGCGTCTCTCCGTTTATCTAAACTGTTATGAACACTGTTCACAGTTGCTGGATAACATAAAATGAACATTGTTCAAGATATAAAATGAACATTGTTCAAGATTTTTGGAGTTTTTAATGGCCAGCCGGTCTGAAAAGAAAGACAGCCTTAAGAAAAGGTTAATAGAGGCAGCCACAAGCCGCATTGTGTCGGGTGGTTTGGAAGGGTTGCGAGCGCGCGATATCACCAACGATGCGGGCTGTGCTCTAGGTGCGCTTTACACAGCGTTTCCAGATTTGGAGGCATTGATTGTTGAAATAAACGGGCAAACATTGCGTGATATCGATCAAAGCATGCAACTGGCACTGGAAAACGTTTCCGACATTGCCGGTCAAATGCAGGTTTTGGCAGCAACCTATCTTGCCTATGCAAGAACCCATGAAAAACGCTGGCGCGCATTGTTTGAACTGAAAGTCATCGACAGCAAACCCGTTCCAGATTGGTATATGGCCGATCAGGCTTTGCTTCTTATGCGCATTGTCGGCCCGCTGCGCCATTTGCAGCCCGAGTTTTCTGAAGAGCAACTGATGATCCGCGCCCGCACATTGTTTGCCGCCGTGCATGGCATTGTCACGATCAGTCTCGACCGGCGGTTTGTCGGCATCAAAGCCGAAACGCTCGACGCAGAATTGCAGCGCTTTATCGGGCTGTTGCTGGACGGGCTGAAGTTTGAGGGTGCAAAATGAGAAAGCGCCTTGTTCCCAAGGCGGTGATCACAATTCCAATTTTTACAAACACGCATCATACAGTTTCCGCGTATTGGCCTTCGTCATTTTTACCGGGTTGCCACCGGCGCTCGGGTCTTTCAATGCCATTTTCGTCATTTCGTCAAAGCGCGAATTGTCGATTTTGACATCGGTTTTCATAGCGCTTAGGCTGGCCGGGATGGCCAGTTCTTCGCGCATTTTGAGAACATGATCATAAAACCCTGTGAACCCGCGCTTGATGCCCAAATAGGCCGCCGCCATGGCAATGCGGTCTTTGATGGCCTTGCGGTTCATGTCCAGCACCATCGGCATCACAACAGCATTGGTTGTGCCGTGATGCGTGCCATAGATCGAGCCGATCGGGTGTGAAATGGCGTGGATGGCACCAAGCCCTTTTTGAAACGCAGTCGCACCCATTGCAGCTGCGCTCATCATTTGCGCGCGGGCTTCAATGTCGGTCGGGTCAGCGTAGGCCCGCGGCAAATTATCTTTGATCAGCCGCATGCCTTCGAGCGCAATGCCCTGGCTCATCGGGTGGTAAAACGGCGATGAATAGGCTTCCAAGCAATGCGCGAACGCATCCATGCCTGTGCCCGCAGTAATCCACTGTGGCATGCCAACGGTCAGTTCAGGATCGCAAATGGTGATCGACGGCAGCATTTTCGGGTGGAAAATGATCTTTTTCACATGTGTTGCAGTATCGGTCAGCACGCCTGCACGGCCCACCTCGGAGCCGGTGCCCGCTGTGGTCGGCACACAAATGTTGGGAGCAATCGCGCTTGCATCGGCGCGTGTCCACCAATCTCCGATATCCTCAAAATCCCAGACCTTACGTTTTTGGCCAACCATAAAAGCGATCAGTTTGCCCAAATCGAGGGCCGAACCGCCACCGAAAGCCACCACGCCATCATGGTTGCCCGCTTTGTAAGCAGCCAGACCAGCGGCCAGATTATGTTCGTTGGGGTTGGGGTCAACGTCTGAAAACACAGCACGGCCAAGTCCGCCAGCATCAAGAATATCGAGGGCATTTTTGGTGATCGCCATAGGCGCAAGGCCTTTATCGGTGACGAAAAGAGGCCGCTTGATGCCAACCGTTTTGCAATGCTCCGCCAGTTCTGAAATGCGGCCTGCACCAAATTTAATCGCGGTCGGGTATGACCAGTTGGCGCGCGGGGAAATTCCGTGTGTCGTGCTCATGCTTTTGCTTTTCTCAAATGATAAGATTTGGGTTTGGTGAGGTTTCTAAAACCGATTTCAGACAGTGACCCGCCACGGCCCGTATCTTTGCAGCCTGTCCAGCACAAAGCCGGGTCAAGATAATCGGCGCGGTTCATAAACACCGTGCCGGTTTCAAGTTCAGCGCCAATGCGTTCGGCGCGCTCGGGATCGTTCGTCCAAACCGATGCCGTGAGGCCATATTGGCAATCATTCATCAAGGTCAAAGCTTCGGCGTCAGAATTAACCTTCATAACACCCACCACCGGCCCGAAGCTTTCATCACGCATTACCCGCATCGAGTGGTCAACATTCACCAAAACCTGCGGCATCAAATATGCGCCGCCATCATCTTCGGGGAAGTCTTTCGGGTTAATCAGCGCTTTTGCACCGGCGGCAATGGCTTCAGCGGTTTGCGCGCGCACTTCTTTTGCGAAACGCACATTGGCCATTGGGCCGATTGTGGTTGCCTGTTCGAGGGGATTGCCGAGCTTGAGCGCGCCAGCCCAAGCCGCGGCCTTTTCAACAAATTCATCATATAATGAGGCAGCCACATAAATCCGCTCAATGCCGCAGCAACATTGCCCCGCATTATAAAGCGCGCCATCCATCAGCACATCGACGGCCCAATCAAGGTCGGCATCATCCATCACATAGCCGGGGTCTTTGCCGCCAAGCTCCAATCCCAAACCGGTAAAGGTGCCTGCCGCTGCCCGCTCAATTGTGGCACCACCGCCGACTGAACCCGTGAAGTTCACAAAATTAAAGGCCCGGCCCGCAATTAAAGCCTCAGTTCCAGCATGGTCGAGAAACAAGTTTTGGAACACGTCTTCCGGTACGCCAGCCGACGTAAACGCCCGCACCAAACGCTCACCCACCAACAAAGTTTGTGTGGCATGTTTGATGACCACAGCATTACCGGCGATCAAAGCAGGTGCAATCGTGTTGATCGCGGTCAAATATGGGTAATTCCAAGGCGCAACCACAAACACGACGCCCTGCGGCTCCATCGCAATATAGCGTTTGAACTGGCGCGAATCCTCAACGGTGATTGGCGCCAAGGCGCGTTCGGCGATATCGGCCATATAATTGGTGCGCTCATTGACGCCGCCAAACTCACCGCCATAGCGCACTGGCCGCCCCATCATATGGGCAAGCTCCGGCACGACACCGTCTTTCATCGCGTTGAGCGCGGCTACACCGGTTTTAACCAAGGCAATCCGCTCTTCAAGCGGGCGCTTGGCCCAATGCTTTTGCGCGAGCCTTGCGCGGGCGACTGCGGCAAATGCGGCATCCATGGCCATAACTGGGCGCGACGCGAACACCGAGCCGTCGATGGGAGAAACACAATTCAGCATAGTCGTCATTCATCAATACCTTTCAAAACCATCAATATCTTTCAAAACCTCTGTGCAATTCCCAATCGGTAATCCGGCGGTCATATTCAAATTGTTCCCAGCGGGCGGTGTGGAGATAATGGTTGATGGCATCATTACCGAGCGCTTGCCGCAGCATTTTGGAGTGCTCAAGCGAAGTAATCGCCTCGCGCAAGGTTTTCGGGATTTCGCGTAGTTTTGCACCGGCATAAGCATCGCCCTCAAACGGAGCTTCAAGCTCCAGCTGCTCGTCGATACCGGCAAGGCCTGAGGCAATCAAAGCGGCAAACGCCAGATAAGGGTTTAAGTCAGCGCCGCCAATACGGCACTCCATACGGATGGCCTTGGTGCCGCCGCCGCACAAACGAAAGCCTGCGGTGCGGTTATCGTCGGACCAGATCAGTTTTGTCGGTGCAAATGTGCCAACTTGAAAGCGCTTATAAGAGTTGATATAGGGCGCGAGAAAATAGGTGAACTCCTCGGCATATTTCATCTGCCCCGCAACCCAATGCCGCATCATATCCGACATTCCCAGCGGTTTGGATTTATCCAAAAACAACGGCGTTTTGC
>JANMFT010000469.1:0-4229 GCA_031374255.1 Limoniibacter sp.
GCAAAACCTGTTTGATCTCCCCAGCCGGATCATCGCTGCGGGCCTTGAACCAATCCATGATGTCGGCTTCCACGCGCACCCGGATTTTGGGCGGCTGCTCGTAAATGGTTTCGGGGTCAAAGTCAGGATGGTTGGGGTTCATGCGGGAAAGGTCTCATCCATGATTTGAACAATTGTAAACGGGCAGGTTTCGGGGAAGGTTTCGAAAGCGAGGCCGGTTTCTTTTTCGGCGGCAAGCGCCGCCGCGTCATAGCTGTCGGCGAGTTTCAACTCTGGCCAGTTTTTGAGGCTGGGGTTTTCTAAAATCACAGCTTTCAAAGAACGGCGTTGAACTTTCAAAGTCCGCTGCCAACTCTTCGTGCGTTTCTCCGGCTGAAACTGCCATTTCAGCAATTGCATCAGCAAAACTTCAAGACGGCTTTCAATCTCGCGCTTTTCGCTACGGCCCACGCTATCAATTTCCTCGGCAATATTTTCCAGATCAAGCGCTTCAAGTCGCCCCGCACGCAAATGCGCGGCCTGCTCGACGGCCCATTGATGGACATCGGACTCATAAGTTGCAGCAGGGCGGGCGTGTTTGTTCATGGGGAAGGTTTAGCTGAAAGTGGGGAATGGGGCAAATGGGATTGATGCTCTAGCCTTTATCCTGAGCAGCGGTTTCAGCGGCGTCTCGAAGGGCGAAGGTTGCGACATCCTTCGTGGTTCCAGACGGCACTACGTGCCTCCTCACCATGAAGGAAATTTGGCTTAGTTCATCGTCATCCTCGGGCGAAGTCCCGAGGACCCATACCTTCTTGAAAAAATTCAAAAGTAAGTATGGGTCCTCGCCACAAGGGCGAGGATGACGATGGTTGGTGTTTTAGTTCAGCTCGGAATTCCAACGTTTAGTCATTCCCGCACCCGTTGCGGGAACCCAGACTTGTTTTGGGTATGGGTGGCGGAAAGAAAGTCTGGGCCCCTGCACAAGAGACGGGGCGGGGGTGACTATGGAGAGATCAGTCATTGGTGTGGCTACCTCAAACCTTCGTCATCGTCCGACTTGATCGGACGATCCATCCCGTGATGCATGATCATTTCGCTCTATATTTTCTTGGATCACGGCGTGGGTTGCGCCCTCGGACACCGATCCGTGGGGCAAGTCGGGCAATGACGAAAGAGGGTACCACATTTCACCTTAGTCATTCCCGCACTCGTTGCGGGAACCCAGACTTGTTTTGAATTTCGGCGGCGGAACAGAAAGTCTGGGCCCCCGCACAAGAGGCGGGGGTGACTATGATGAGATCATTCATTGGTGTGGCGATATCTCTACACTTCGTCATCGTCCGACTTGATCGGACGATCCATTCCGTGATGCCTGATCATTTCGCGCTAAATTCTCAAGCATCACGGCATGGGTTGCGCCCTCGGACACCGATCCGGGGGGCAAGTCGGGCAATGACGAACTGGGATAACTCGGTCATTTAGTCATTCCCGCATTTATTGCGGGAACCCAGACTTGTTTTGGATTTCGGCGGCAGAAAGTAAGTCTGGGCCCCCGCACAAGTGGCGGGGTGACTAAGGGGGAAATCGCGCGGAATAAAGCAGCAGCGATAATGGGACTAGTTTTAGGCCGCATTGTGAGTGCGCGTATGAACTACTCATAGTAATTTATTGCAACATTAGAATCCTTGAGTTGAATTTGCGATTTTTTGATCAGCTCAGCAAAGTCAGTCGCAAGTTTATCTGCCAAATCATTCAACCGAGAAATTTCGTTCCGCACTTCTTGATATCTAGCATCACTCACATAGCCGTTGCCAATTGGCCTCCAAGTTGCCGTATTGCCACCATCGGAAGTGTATAGAGTCCAAACACCTGCCAAGAAAATTTTCGCTTTTGCGCAAAAATCGCTGTAGTATTTTTCAAGGATTTTATCGTGAAATTTATTAAGTTCAGTATTTCTGTAATCTAATAATTCTTCTAGGCCTTTATAATCGTAAATACCTATCGTTGTTTCTAAGTAACATTTGCTTATATTGTAGTATGTATTTTTGTCGATAAATTTTAAAATTGCATTCAATTTGATTGCATCTTCGTTAGAATTTTTGTTTGAAAGCGGCACCTCGCTCAATTCCAAGCTGATCCAAGTTATGAAGCTAGCAATGAACATAATTAATGGGCCCGGCCCAATATCATTCAAATCAATTGGAAATTGACCCCACAATACTGAGCCAAGCAAAGCAAGCACTGCTCCTACCTTAATTAGTGTTCGCGACATTCTTATCCGCCAAAAAGATGATTATTAGAACAATCAATCCGATTAGTCCCCCCCTCAAAACAAAAAATACCGTTGCGCCATCGGCAGCACGGTTGCTGGTTCGCACGTGAGCAACTCGCCATCGGCGCGCACTTCATAGGTTTCGGGGTTCACCTCAATATGCGGCATGGCGTCGTTGAGCATCATGGAGCGCTTCCCTATGTTGCGCGTGTTCACCACCGGCAACATGTGTTTGGCGGTGCCGAGTTTTCCGCGGAGATCATTGTCCATCGCCGCTTGGCTCACAAACACCACGGAGCTTGACGTCAGCGCTTTGCCGAACGCGCCGAACATCGGGCGGTAGTGCACAGGCTGCGGGGTCGGGATGGAGGCGTTGGGGTCGCCCATCGGGGCAGCGGCAATCATGCCGCCGATCAAAACCATATCGGGTTTAACGCCAAAAAACGCCGGGTTCCATAAACATAAATCCGCGCGTTTGCCGACTTCGATTGAGCCGATCTCGCGCGACAAGCCATGCGCGATTGCGGGGTTGATCGTATATTTGGCGATATAGCGGCGCACGCGGAAATTATCGTTCTCGCCGGTTTCCTGCGCCAATCTTCCGCGCTGGCGCTTCATTTTATCGGCGGTTTGCCATGTGCGAATGATGACTTCGCCAACGCGGCCCATGGCTTGGCTATCAGATGAAATGATCGAAAACGCGCCCATGTCGTGGAGAATATCTTCGGCGGCAATCGTTTCTTTGCGGATGCGGCTTTCGGCAAACGCAATGTCTTCGGGAATGCTCGAATCCAAATGGTGGCACACCATCAGCATGTCGAGATGCTCGGCAATGGTGTTGACGGTGTAGGGCCGCGTCGGGTTGGTGGAAGACGGAATCACGTTGGGCAGGCCGCAGACTTTGATAATATCCGGCGCATGGCCACCGCCCGCGCCCTCGGTATGGAAGGCGTGGATGGTGCGGCCTTTGATGGCGTCGATGGTGGATTCGACAAAACCGCTCTCATTCAGCGTATCGGTATGGATCATCACCTGCACGTCAAACTGATCGGCGACATTCAAACAGCAGTCAATCGCGCCGGGGGTGGTGCCCCAATCCTCATGCAGCTTGAGCGAAGAGGCGCCTGCCAGCACCATTTCTTCAAGCGCGGCGGGGCGGGAGGCGTTGCCCTTGCCGGCAAAGGCAAGGTTCATGGCAAAGCCGTCAGCGGCTTCAATCATCCGCGCCAAATGCCAAGGCCCCGGTGTGCAGGTGGTTGCAAGTGTGCCGTGGGCGGGGCCGGTGCCGCCGCCGAGCATGGTGGTGAGGCCGGAATACAATGCATCATCAATCTGCTGTGGGCAGATGAAATGGATGTGGGCATCCATTCCGCCAGCCGTGAGGATTTTGCCTTCACCGGCAATCACTTCGGTACCGGGGCCAATGATGATGGTGACGCCGGTTTGCGTATCGGGGTTGCCGGCTTTGCCGATGCCGCAAATACGCCCGCCTTTGAGGCCAACGTCAGCCTTGTAAATGCCGGTATAATCGACAATCAGCGCATTGGTGATGACGGTATCCACCGCGCCTTCGGCACGGGAATATTGGCTTTGGCCCATGCCATCACGGATGACCTTGCCGCCGCCGAATTTTACCTCTTCGCCGTGTGTGGTGAAATCGCGCTCCACTTCGATGAAGAGTTCAGTATCAGCGAGGCGGACTTTATCGCCGGTAGTCGGGCCGAACATGGCGGCATAAGCGGCGCGGGAGAGGGTTGAGGCCATGGGAGTTGTCCTGTTGTCAGGATTGAAACATCCATGCTGCAGTGCAATGCGTCAAGCGGTTTGGCGTTCAGATCGGGCACAATCTTCGTGGTTCGAGACGCCGCTCTGCGGCTCCTCACCATGAAGATTTGAGGGGCAGCAAATCGGTGTCATCGCCATTCTTTACAGGCAGCGGCGCTTCCTTTTTCCTTCATGGTGAGGAGGCTCGTAG
>JANMFT010000309.1:0-4199 GCA_031374255.1 Limoniibacter sp.
CGGTGACACTTTTAATGTCGTCCGGCTTTGCCAAATCCGAAAATCTCGACAAGTTTGAGTTCCCGGTTCTCGTTTTGCTGTCCACACTCGGCATGATGATGATGACGTCGGCGAATGATATGCTGGCGCTTTATATGGGCCTCGAATTGCAGTCGCTGGCGCTTTACGTGGTTGCTGCGATCAAGCGCGACTCGCAGAAAGCCACCGAAGCGGGCTTAAAATATTTCGTGCTCGGCGCGCTGTCATCCGGCATGCTGCTTTACGGCATTTCGCTGGTTTATGGCTTCACCGGCCACATTGAGTTTGGCCAAATCGCAACGGCTCTGGCCGGTGGCGAACGCCAGCTAGGATTCGTGATTGGCCTTGTGTTCGTGCTCTCCGGTTTGGCCTTCAAAATATCGGCCGTTCCATTCCATATGTGGACGCCGGATGTGTATGAAGGCGCACCAACGCCAGTTACGGCATTCTTTGCCGCCGCACCCAAAATGGCGGCCATGGCGCTCATCACGCGCGTTGTGATTGAGGCATTTGAGCCGGTCACGCGCGACTGGCAGCAGGTTATTATTTTCATCTCGATTGCCTCAATGGGCCTTGGTGCTGTTGCAGCAATCGGCCAGAAAAACATCAAACGCCTGATGGCCTATTCTTCGATTGGCCATATGGGGTTTGCGCTCGTCGGCCTTGCCGCCGCCTCAATGGTCGGCGTGCGCGGTGTTGCGCTTTACATGCTGATTTACTTGGTGATGACGCTCGGCACTTTCGCTGTTATTCTTGCGATGCGCCGCAAAGATGCCGCCGTTGAAAACATCGAAGATTTGGCAGGCCTTGCGACCACTAACCCGATGATCGCCACGATGATGACGATCCTCATGTTTTCACTTGCCGGTATACCGCCGCTCGCAGGGTTCATGGCCAAATGGTATGTATTTTTGGCTGCCGTGCAGGCCGGGCTTTGGCCACTCGCAATATTGGGTGTGCTGGCATCAGTCATTGGCGCGTTTTATTATTTGCGCGTCATTAAAGTCATGTGGTTTGATCAGCCAGTCGCAGGCCCGTTGCAGCCGATGGGCTTTGATTTGAAACTCGTGCTCGGTGTTTCGGCGGCCTTCACCATGCTGTTCATTCTGGTTGCGGGACCATTTGGTGCTGTGGCTGAAACCGCTGCAAAATCCCTGTTCTGATGGCATTTCAGCTTTCACCGGAAGCACAAAACAACGGATACCGTCTGGATGGCCACGATACGGTCGGTTCCACGAACGCAATTGCGCTCGACCGCGCACGGGATAATGACCCGGGTCGCTTGTGGATAGCGGCCTTAAAGCAAGATGCAGGCAGGGGCCGCCGCAACCGTGCGTGGGAAAGTCCGCACGGAAACCTTGCAGCCACTCTTTTGCATGTTCATCACGGCGAGATGGCCAATGTCGCAACACTGGGTTTTGTGGCTGGCCTAGCTCTCAAAGAGGCGCTTGATGCTGTTGCCACGCGTTATGGCAAATTTGCGCTGAAATGGCCAAATGATGTTTTGGCAGACGGCAAAAAGCTGTCCGGCATATTGCTGGAGTCAGTTGCGCTTTCAAACGGCACGCTTGGTATTGCAGTTGGCATTGGCGTCAACGTTGTAGCTCATCCGCCGGAAACACCTTATCCCGCAACAAGCCTAGCTGCCGAGAACATGAACGTTTCAGCTGAACTTGTGTTTCTTGCGCTATCGGATGCTTGGGTGACTTTGTTCCGGCTATGGAATAATGGTGCCGGATTGGACGCCATCCGCAAACGCTGGTTGCACCATGCGGCGGGCCTTGGCTTAGAAATTGCGATAAACCACAACGGAAACGTCCTGCGCGGGCGTTTTGAGACCATTGACGCCGATTGCCGCATTGTTATTCGTGACGATCAAGGGTTACTGCACCATATTAACGCAGGGGACGTTTATTTTGGCGACACGGCATCTGTGCGGGCTACTCAATAGCTGAACTTTAAGGGACTACAGTTTTACATGACCACAACAAACAGCAATGAACTCGTTTTTGTGCCGCTCGGCGGCGTTGGCGAAATTGGCATGAACTTCGCCCTTTACGGGTTCGGCATTGGCAAAAAACGTGAATGGATCATCGTCGATTGCGGCGTGTCTTTCCCTGGGCCGGATATGCCGGGCGCCGATCTGGTATTGCCGGATATTACGTTTGCGCTGTCAATACTGCCGCAAATCAAAGCGATGATCATCACCCACGCCCATGAAGACCATTATGGCGCGATCCTATCGCTTTGGCCCAAGCTGAAATTGCCGGTTTATATGACCCCGTTTGGCGCGGGCATGCTTGAATCCAAAGCCAAGGGCGAGCATGGCGCGCCGGAAGTGCCGGTCACAGTTTACAAAGCTGGCGAGCGTTTCAAAGTCGGCGTGTTTGAAATCGAAGCCATTTCCATGGCGCACTCCATTCCCGAACCGATGGCACTTGCAATCCGCACGCCCGCCGGAACCGTTGTTCACACCGGCGACTGGAAGATTGATGAAGCGCCCGCCATTGAGCCCAAAACCGATGAAAACCGCTTGCGGGAAATCGGTGATGAAGGCGTACTGGCTTTGGTCTGCGACAGCACCAATGCCATGCGTGAGGGCAGTTCGCCCACCGAAGCCGCCGTCGCCAAGGGTTTGGCCGAGGTCATTGGCAAGGCCACAGGCCGCGTTGCGATTTCAACCTTCTCATCCAACGTTGGCCGCATCCGCTCCATCGCAATTGCTGCTGCCGAAGTTGGCCGTCAGGTGATTGTGGTTGGCCGCTCACTGAAGCGCGTGATCGATGTTGCCGATGAGCTTGGCTATTTTGACGGCATCCCGGCTTTCTTGGATGAGATGGAATATGGCATGGTTCCGCGCAATAAAACCGTTGTGCTCTGCACCGGCAGCCAAGGCGAACCGCGAGCGGCATTGGCGAAATTGGCCAAAGGCGAAATGCGTAATGTGACGCTGAACCCTGATGATACGGTGGTGTTTTCATCCCGCACAATCCCCGGCAATGAGCGCGCAATTTTGGGCATCAAGAACGCGCTGATAGATATGGGTGTCAAAGTTGTCGAAGACAGCGATGCGCTTGTTCATGTGTCCGGCCACCCGCGCCGCGATGAATTGCGCCAAATGTATTCTTGGGTGCGCCCGCAAATTGCCGTACCTGTGCATGGTGAGGCCGCGCATTTAACAGCTCATGGGTTGTTGGCGCTGGAATGCGGTGTTCCGAAAGTTGGCCGCGTTCGCAACGGCGATGTGTTTGTATTTGATGCTGAAAACCCGGTTGTGATTGATCAGGTTCAACATGGCCGCCACTACAGAGACGGCTCGGTCATCGGCGATGAAGAGCAAACCGGCATCGCCGACCGCCGCCGCCTGTCCTTTGCCGGCCACGTTGCCGCCAGTGTGTTGCTCGATGACAAGGGCGATTTGGTGGACGATGTTGAAATCGTCTGCATCGGCCTGCCGCTTGAAGGCATTCCCGGCGGGATGGAAAAACTGCTCGGCGTGGCCGCCCGCGGTGCTGTGTTGTCGATGCCGAAACGCGCCCGCTCTGATTTGGATGCCGTGCAGGAATCCGTCCGTCGTTCAATCCGCGCCGCTGCCGAAAAAGCATGGGGCAAAAAGCCGGTTACAACCGTGTTTGTGGTGCAGCTCTAAAAAAATGTTGGGCCGAGTCAACCATATTGCGCTCGCGGTGCCGGATTTAGCGGCTGCTATTGCGCGGTATGAAAATATCCTTGGCGCTAAAGTGTCAGCCTGCCAAGCCTTGCCCGATCATGGCGTGACTGTCGCGTTTGTCGATCTCGGCAACACCAAAGTTGAACTGCTTGAGGCTTTGGGCGAAGCCTCGCCCATTGCCGCCTTCATGGCAAAAAATCCATCCGGCGGCATGCATCACATTTGTTACGAGGTAGCTGAAATTGAAGCTGCAAAAGCGCATTTGTTGGGGCAGGGCGCGCGCGTTTTGGGCGACATTAAAATCGGTGCACATGGCAACCCGGTTCTGTTTTTGCACCCAAAAGATTTTGACGGCACTTTAATCGAACTGGAAGAAGTCCGCTACTGGCCATCGGCACCGCAATCGCAATCTACTTCGTGGTCTGGTGGATTGTGCTGTTTGCCGTGTTGCCCTTCGGTATGCGCGCGCAGGCCGATGATAATTCGGTGGTTCCCGGCACACCCGCTAGCG
>JANMFT010000474.1:0-3380 GCA_031374255.1 Limoniibacter sp.
GTTGCCAAGGGTTTAATCGCGGCCAACAAGCCCGGCTCAATCATCCAAATCTCCAGCCAAATGGGCCATGTCGGCGGCATTGACCGTGCGGTTTATGCAGCAACCAAACACGCGGTTGAAGGCATGACAAAATCAATGGCGATTGAATGGGGCCCGCACGGCATTCGCGTCAACACACTTTGCCCGACTTTTATCCATACGCCTTTGACCGAACAAACCCTGCAAAACCCAGACCGGAAAGCGTGGATATTGTCAAAAATCAAACTTGGCCGGTTGGGCAAAGTTGAAGACATTATGGGTGCGGTGGCATTTCTTGCGTCTGATGCCGCCGCTCTGATAACCGGAACCGCATTGATGGTCGATGGCGGCTGGACAGCAGACTGATGGAAGAATTATGACGTATGCAAAAATCACTTCGATGCAGGTTGCGCGGCGGGCGGGCGTCAGTCAGTCGGCGGTGAGCCGTGTGTTCACGCCCGGCGCCTCGGCTTCAAAATCCACGACCACTAAAGTGCGCAAGGCCGCCGATGAATTGGGCTACCGGCCAAATATTTTAGCCCGCGGTTTGATTACCGGCCGCACCCGCATAATCGGGCTGGTTGTTGCTTACCTCGAAAACCAGTTTTACCCGACGGTTTTGGAGCTTTTGTCTCGCGCGTTGCAAGCCAAAGGCTACCATGTGCTGGTATTCATGGCCGAAAACAACGCTGAGAAAATCGCCGAAGTTATGGAGGAACTGCTCGACTACCAAGTCGATGGCCTCATCACCGCCTCAGTTGCAATCAGCAATGATTTGACTGCCCGCTGCACCGCTGTCGGCATTCCGGTGGTGATGTTTAACCGCGGTCAAGACGACGACCGTTTGTCTGAAGTCACCTCTGACAATATTGCAGGCGGAAAACGCGCGACCGACTATCTAATTGCCGGCGACCATAAAAACATTGCGCATATTATGGGCTGGCAAGGCTCGTCCACCGGGCGAGACCGCGCGACCGGTTTTACTCAAGCGATGAGTGCAGCTGGCCTGAAACCCTTCGCCATGATTGATGGTATGTATTCCCGCGAAACCGCTGCTGCTGCGACGCGCGAATTATTTGCGGGCGCAAATCGCCCCGATGCAATTTTTGTTGGCAATGATCATATGGCGTTTGCGGTTATGGACACGCTGCGGTTTGAGCTTGGCCTTTCAGTGCCAAACGACGTCTCAATCATTGGCTATGACGACGTGCCGCTCGCCGCTTGGCCCGCCTATAATCTCACGACAATCCGCCAACCGGTTAACCGTATGGTGGAAGCTACGGTGGATGCACTGCTCACCCAAATCGAGGCGCCTGAAACGCCACGGCATAAATTGCGCATTGACGGGCCTTTGATTGTCCGCAACTCAACGCGAGAGCCAAAAGCATGAAAGGCTTTGATCCAAAGTTTCGTGATTTTCCCGATTACATCATCGGCATTACCAAAGAAATTTGGGAGGACCGCGGTGTCGCGGCTTTGCACCAATACTACGCGCCAAAAATTGTGGTGCGGTCACCGGCATCCGTTGTGGTGGGCAATGACCGCGTGATCGCAGCGACAATGGCCACATTAGCTGAGTTTCCTGATCGCACGCTTTTGGGTGAAGATGTTATTTGGTCTGGCACTCCAGAAGAGGGTATGCTGTCCTCGCACCGGCTGCTGTCTACCGCTACACATAACGGCGATGGCGCCTATGGCGCAGCGACCGGCAAAAAACTCACCTATCGCATCATGGCGAATTGCCACGCCATCAACAACCAAATCGATGATGAATGGTTGATCCGCGATCAAGGCGCGATTGTGCGCCAAATGGGCTGGCAGCCTATGGCTTTTGCCCGTGATCAAATCGCGCGCGAGGGAGGGTTAGAGGCTTGCGTCAAGCCCCTAACGCCCGCCAATGATGTACCCGGCCCCTATAAAGGCCGTGGAAATGATAATGGGTGGGGCGCAAAACATAGCGATATCCTCACTCGCATTATGTCTTCTGATTTTGCTGTCATCCCCAAGGCGTATGACCGCGCGGCGCAGCTCGAATATCCGGGCGGCGTCACCGCGCACGGCCCTGCTGCGGCTGACCGGTTTTGGATGTCGCTTCGTGCGGCATTTCCCGATGCGGTGTTTACAATTCATCACCAAATCGGCCGCGATGACCCGATGATGCCGCCGCGTTCTGCCATCCGTTGGAGCCTTCATGGGAAACATTCGGGTTGGGGCGCGTTCGGTGCACCGTCTAATTCAGAGATTTATGTTTTGGGAATTTCCCACGCCGAATTCGGGCCGTTCGGGCCGGAAAGTTGGAGCCTTCGCCGCGAATACACCTTGTTTGATGAAACTGCCGTCTGGAAACAAATCCTGCTACATAAAGGTGATTTATGAATGCGTCCGCACTGACGTTTACTGAAATGGAAGCCCGCATTGTCCGGTATGGCGATTTGCGCCCGTGCAAGACAGCGTTCATTGATGCCCATACGCCGGGGTCGAACCAAAAAGAAAATTTTACAATTATCGGCGGCGGCGTATCTGAATCTGCTGATCAGCATGTGCATATTGTGGATACGCCGGGGTTTAATATTGGCGCGGCAGGTCAACCACCCAAATGCCGCAACTCTCTGCATTCGCACCGCACGGCTGAAGTATTTTTCGTGCTGAAAGGCCGCTGGAATTTCTTTTGGGGACGCTGGGGCAAGGCAGGCTCGGTCGTGCTTGAAGAAGGCGATATCATCAACATCCCGACCGGTATTTTCCGCGCATTTGAAAACATTGGTACCGACTACGGCATGATCATGGCGATCCTCGGCGGTGATGATGCGGGCGGCGGCGTGATCTGGGCCCCGCAAGTCATCACCGATGCCAAGGATTATGGCTTGGTGCTGGGTGCAAACGGAAAACTTTACGACACCAAACAAGGCCAGTCTTTGCCGGAAGGAGTTGCCCCGATGCCGCTTCTGACCGACGAGGAACTCAAAGCTTTTCCGGAGCCAACGGCCGCAGAAGTGGTTCCAAACCATGTCGCCCGTTACTGGGATTTGATTGCACTGTCCGATCATCAACCTGCTTGCGTGATCGGCGCGAGCGGCAAATTACGTGATCGCCCGGGCTTTGAAGTTGAACTATTGTCGCGCAACTCGCTACCGGCAACGCCTTACAGCACGCCAAAGCATGAAGTGCTGATGCCGATGCGCGGCCATTGGCGGTTGAACTGGGAAACACCGGATGGCTCGCACGCCACCACATCGCTCAACCCCGGAGACACATGTGCTATCCCGCCAAACCTGTCGCACAGCCTTGCGCCAGCTATGACAGGCGAGTGCAGCCTTTACCGGATCACGGCCACCGGGGATGCTGCTGGAACCACGGGACGT
>JANMFT010000017.1:0-14088 GCA_031374255.1 Limoniibacter sp.
CAAAAGGATTAAAGCCGCATTCGTAAGCTGACAGCTTTTCAGCATCAGGCGCGCTATAAGCCACGATGAACGGCGCAATCGTCAGAGCGCCTACAATGCCGATACACACCGCTAAAAAAATAATGATCGGCAAATAAGACGAAATCATTGCATCCATTTGCTCAGGCCCCTCACTATCAGCAATCTCGGCTATGTTACTAGGCCCAGATGCTGTTGGATTCTTTGTGTCCGGATTAAACCAGCACACTATTAACTGCAAGCAGTGCAGTGCCAAACTGATGCGGCCTTTTGGGCCACGGCAATAGGTTCACCAGTTTTAGCGTCCGCTTAGACTTCGTCTTGATTTTGCAGTTTGAGCCTTCCTTAAATTAGCTGGAATAGCATGTTATATTAATTTCATATTCCAATCAAAAGTTTGCTTCTAAATGAAATTTCCAAGGCCCACGCTGCAGCGCCCTACCCTGATTTTGCTTTCTGGTATTTATATTCTTGCGGTTTTGAATGCCAGTTTCTGGGCCAAAGCCGGTGTTATGTTTGCGAGCTATCCGCTCACTTTTGCCGCGTTCCTGACCGGCATTACGGGGTTATTTCTGGCATTTCTGCTGCTGTTTTCTTTGCCCTACATTACAAAGCCGATGCTTATTTTCTTTATTACAAGCGCGGCAGCGGCCAGCTATTTCACCGACAATCTCGGGACAGTGATTACGACTGACATTATTGTCGATTCACTGACGACGACGCGAAATGAAGGCCGGGCACTTCTCACCCGGTCTCTTGTTCAGCACTTAATTTTGTATGGTCTTGTTCCAGCATTGATCGTTTGCTGGATAGAGATTGAGTCAAAACCGTATTGGCCGTTGTTCAAACAGAATTTGAAATATGCCGCCGGCTTGCTGCTCTTTGCCATTGTTGCGTTTTTCTCAAACTCGGCATCCCTCATTTCAGGTATCCGCGCAGACAGGTCGATCGACACAATTTTTAATCCGCTTTCACCAATGGTGAGTGTGGTTCGGGGCATACGGGAGCAATATTTCACCCAGCCGGTGGTTGTTCAAAAACTTGGGGCAGATGCAACATTGCAACTTTGGGCCAATTCACAAACCAAGCCAAATCTGACGGTATTAGTTGTCGGCGAGACCGCGCGTTCTATGAATTTCAGTCTGTTCGGCTATGCCCGCGATACCAACCCTGAACTCAAAAAGCGCAATGATCTTATTTTATTTCCCGGCGCGACAAGCTGCGGCACGCTCACGGCGGACTCACTGCCTTGTATGTTTTCAAACCTGACGCGGGCCAATTTTTCACGCGAGAATGCCGCCGCCAATGAAAACCTTCTCAACGTACTGCAATATGCGGGAGTAAAGCCGCAATGGTTTGAGGCCAATACCGGCAGTAAAGGTGTAGCCGCTCTGCTCGGAGAAACCATGCTGGGTATGGGTGATGACCCGCGTTTTTGCCGCAACAATGAGTGCACAGATGGCGTTCTGGTTGAAAAACTCAAACAGATTTTGCCTACAATAGAAAAAAGTTCAGTTATTGTGCTGCATCAGATTGGCAGCCACGGGCCGTCCTATTTTATGCGCTATCCTGAGAGTTTTAAACCGTTCGGGCCGGATTGCCGTTCAAGTGACTTCAAACAATGCACACGCGACGAAATCATCAATGCTTATGACAACACAATTGCGTTTACTGACAAAACCTTGGCCGACATTATCAACGTGCTTTTGGCCGCTGATGACCACATAACATCCTCGATGATCTATATGTCTGACCATGGCGAATCCCTTGGCGAGCTCGGGCTTTACTTGCATGGCCTGCCCTACTTCATGGCACCGCCGGAGCAGACCCAAGTGCCCTTTATTGCGTGGGCCAGCCCAGCTTACCTTGCATCACGAAATACCAATTTGGACTGCATGCGCAAGCGAACAAACGAAGCGTCTTCACACGACAATTTTTTCCATTCGGTGCTTGGCTTCGCCGGCGTTACGACGAGCGTTTACCAACCCGAGATGGATGTGTTTTCGCAATGTTGGGGAAACGTTTCGAATTAAGTTGTCACAAAAATGGCGCGAGTGACGGGACTTGAACCCGCGACCTCTGGCGTGACAGGCCAGCACTCTAACCGACTGAGCTACACCCGCGCATACTTGCCGGAGCAAGTGATTGGCTGATAGGCAATAGGCGGTTTGCTGTCAAGCAACAGAAACGGCTTGATGGCAAATAATAGACTTAACAGCAAGCCTGACGTTTTCCTGCTTGCAATGCCGGAAACCACGGCGTAAAGCACCGCCATCTTCCCGGGTTCACCCGTGAGGGCGATTAGCTCAGTTGGTAGAGCGCCTCGTTTACACCGAGGATGTCGGGAGTTCGAGTCTCTCATCGCCCACCATCACACTGCTATCGCCCTTCATAACACTACAGCGAAAACGAGAGCTATTACCATCGGCCGCTTTTGCGATTTTGGCATTATGGTGCTTAACTTTGCGCTCTTGCGCCCGTAAATCGTCAAGTTTTGCCCCTAAAATGAGAATGATCATCGCTTTTGCTGCGTGAACACTTCTGTCATTCCAAGATCATCGCGCTGTTCAGCGGTCAATTTTGACAGTTGCTGAAGCGTTTCATGGTGCACAACGTTTTGTCTGTTAAGTTTGCGCCATTTGATGACTTGTCCGAGCAGCAAAGCGTAAACGGGCGCCGGTTTTACAGTGTGTTCAATCGGTTGAGCAACAAACTGTTTGGTTTCCGGATCAAAGTCCAACCTTGAAATTTGTCCGCGATGTTCAGAGTAACCTTTCATGGCTCTGCACCTTCTGTTTGGGATCACGACATCATGCCGCTTCTTAATTCCCATATTTGAAGATAATTCCATTGGTGGTGACCGTCGTCACCCATATGGGTTACTTGCCTAAATTTACCTAACGGCAGGGATAAATCCATTGACCAGCGCGCCCAAGGCGGTTTGGCTTGATGTGCGTGTTTTGGCAAAAACGGCCTTTAAGTGGCTGCGGACAGTGTTTATTGAAATACTCAGTGCTTCGGCTATGCTTTGTGGGCTGTCGCCCTGTGCAATAAGGATTGCGATCTGGGCTTCGGCAATTGTCAGGTCGAACATTGTGCGCATGATTTCAATGGCAATGGGCTGTTGTTCGCCGCGCCGCGCAATAAATAGCAGGCAGCTTCCTTGCCCCAAATCGCCGCGCAAATCATTGCCCGCAATTGGCAAAACATAAGCAGCTGCGCGTTCGCCGTTTTTGCCAGTGAGCGGTACACCAATTCCCGATATGCCAACCGCGACATCGCCTTTTAATGCCCGGTCCATAGCATCATTCAGCGCAGTGGTTTCAATGGTGGCACGTGCAGCTTTAATGATGCCGGCGTTCAATCGCAGGAAGTTCCCATCTGCCAAAAGTGCATCGGCTGCGGTGTTGCAGAAGTTCATTTTGCCACCAAGGCCTACAATAAAAACCGGAACGGATAGCCGGTCTAAAACACTGCGATAGAGTGCAAGAGCAAGTTTACCCTTATCTGCAATTTCATTGATCACCATGGCGCGACGTATATGCGGGGACAGCCGCTCAATCAGTTTACACTCCTTTGTGCCGTAAGGTTCACGCGAGGCATAAGACGGGATTGCCAACAAACCTACGAGACCAGCACGCTGAAGAAATGGCGTATTCAAAGTATCGCGCAGGCCCTGCGGTTTGACCCAATAATTATAAAAGTCTGATTTTTGAAACTCGGCTTCGTCTGTCCGCGAGAGTTGGGTCCATGAGTTGTCTAGTTCAAACCCAACCAGACCACTGCCATCCGGGTTATCGTTTGCCAAAGTTGGAAGGCTAGCAATCAGTTTTTCAATCCATGCTTCGTCCCAAGCGCTATTGAAACGTGTTATCTTGGGCGCTTTTCCAACGCCAATTTCCGTAACATCCACAAAGCCTGCAAATGCATAAGCCCCACCAACCGCATCTTTAATGGCCCCAAGCGCGTTTGGCCAAAGCTCAGGATTAGCAGCACAGTCGTAAATGGATTCTACAATCTTGTCGTAATCCACGATGCGCGCTCCGTACTGGACTTTGGCTAACCATAGGTAACGCGATTTCTAAATTTGCGCCAGATACGGATCATTTCACATCCAGCCGGCCGGCCGCCGGCGCTTCGGCAATTGCCTAACATCAAGTCTTAGTTTGAGTTTTTAGCGAAATTCAGGAAGACATCGACATTGTTGGCCAATCAAATTGCTTGCGGACCAGCGGCAAAAATGCTGCCCAAATTGAATCATGCGGCGTCCCAAAAGGGCAGAAGATCGCTTTGATTTTTTTAAAAATCGCCACGCAGCTCTGCCCGCATCAATTGAAATTATAGCTCAAGCGCAAAAGCAATTTTTGCGTTTCAACATCCACGGTATTGCCTAAAAACGTGAAATTTCCGAACTCTTTATATTTGGCATACGTATAGTTAACACCCAGCGCGATATTATTCGTTACTGCAAAATCAATGCCCGCGCCCAATTCCAGAGCTGTATCCCTATTCATGGGTGCAGAAAGGCTGATTGGAAAAGGAACTTCATTCGTTACGCCGTGTTGCACGCCAACTGAACCGTAAGCAAAGACCCAGTCGTTGGCCAAGCCGCCGCGCAAGCGCGCGCCATACAGGTATTTCGAGGCAATTGTCGAACCATCGGTGAACATGATGTCGGCTTTATCAGCGCTGACTTCGGCTCCAAGAACGATCGGGCCCCACTGTAAATTATAGCCTGCAAAGGCTCCGTAAACTGAATCGTCGCCTGTTGCTTTTGCACCCGTGGCAGGAAACACGTCGTTCAAATAGCCATGCCCGATTGCAACACCGACATAGGCCCCTGCCCAGCGCTCAGCCGCTGGTGCAGACGGTGCGATTTGATCGGCGTTCACCACCAAGGGGTCATCTGTTGGCAAGATATCTGCCGCAAATGCTGTGCCCGAAAACGCAAAAAATAGAACTGACGCCAAAAGATTTTTCATCGCAAACTGCCTCAATTCACAGGCAGATGCCCGTGATGATGCTGTTTTATGAACTAAGATGGTAAATAATCGGTTTCTATAATTTCAAACCAAACCGGTTGTTAAGCATGTTGCATCTTTGTGCCAAACTGTAAACTTAATCAGCGTTTTGTTATTTTCTCTAAGCCGCACTTGAGCGCAAGCTCACAACCTTACCGTAGCCATCTGCCAGTGTTTTATTGGTCATGGAAAGCAGCAGAGCTGGTATTTCGCTGCCGCGTAACGGCTTGGAAAAGAAGAACCCTTGCAGCTGATCAAATGCCAAGTCTTTCAAGAATTCAGCTTGCTCAAAGGTTTCAACGCCTTCGGCTGTCATCTGAACTTTCAGTGATTTTCCGAGAGACGCAATTGTCCGCAAAACGTCGCCTGCTGCGTTCTCGTTTTTAACAGCGGTTATGAATGACTTATCCACTTTGATTTTGTCGAACGGGAATTTCAACATGTATGAAAGACTTGAATAGCCGGTGCCAAAATCATCCATGGCAATTGAAACGCCAATCTTTTTGAGCTGCATCAATTTTGCAATCGCGTCATCGGGTTGATCGATCAAAAGGCTTTCGGTAATTTCGAGTTCAAGCCGGTGCGCCGGCAAACCTGATTCCGCCAGAGACCTGGACACAATTTCAACAACCCGATCTTTATTAAACTGTAGGGCGGACAGATTGACAGCGATGCGCAAATGTTCCGGCCAAGTTGCGGCAACGTTGCATGCTTCACAAATAACCCACTCGCCAATCGGGCCAATGAGGCCGGTAGATTCAGCAATCGGAATAAACTCTGCTGGCGATATCTGACCGCGGATGGGGTGATTCCAACGCAACAACGCCTCAAAGCCCAACGGTTTGTTGGTTTGCGCATTCACGAACGGCTGATAGAACAACTCCAGTTCGTTGCCCTCAAGCGCATATCGAAGATCAAATTCGAGAGCGCGGCGTTCACGGGCAACGCTGTCCATGCCTGCCTCAAAAACGCAATATGAATTGCGGCCTGTCTCCTTGGCGCGATACAATGCCAAATCAACATTGCGCAGCAATTGATCCGGGCGCGTGCCATGGTGCGGCGCCAAGGCCACCCCAACACTGACGCCAATTTGCAATTTTTCGCCATCAATTTCAAACGGAACGGCTATGGTTTCAAGCGTTGCCTCGGCGATTTCACGCAATTGCTGCTGACTTAAGCTTTGCTGAAAGATGACAGCAAATTCATCACCACCCAGCCGTGAAATCGCTGCTGCAGATGGCATTACGGCACGAATGCGGGCCGCAACATCAATCAGCAGCTTGTCGCCCATTGGGTGACCGTATGAGTCATTGACTGATTTGAAGAAATCCAAATCAAGGAACATCAAAGAAAAAGTTGCGCCATAACGTTCAAGCCGCGAAACATTTTGGTGCAATAATTCCGTGAAATGGGCGCGATTATAAAGTCCGGTCAACACATCATGGTGAGCCAGAAATTGAATGCGCTCATCTGATTTTTTTTGCAGGGTAATATCCGAACCGACGCCGTGGAACCCTTTAAAAATACCGGATTTATCAAAGTCCGGTGTACCGGTCATAGACCACCAACTCGTCTCACCTTTAACCAGAACCGGCATATGGACATCCGTAAACGAGTCCTTGTTGTTTATTGCATGTTGTAATGTTTCAAGAGCGGGCAAACGGCCACTATCTTCAGCAACCAAATCAGGAATTGTAAGCGTTTCCAACTCAGAAGCCGTGCGCCCGGACACATCTTTGAACCGGTCGAGCACGCGTACAAATTTACTATCGGTGCCAATCTCCCAAAGCCAATGGCTGGCGTGCTGGTCAAAATCCCGCAAAAGGAGAGAAATGGTTTTATCTTGTTTGGCTCTGGCTTTTTCTATTGTCAGACCGCGTGCTTTTGAGCGGGTATCGTTTAATGAAACCAGCAAAACCATGGATATATAAATTGTCAGCCCCGTCGCCAAATAAAGCCCTTGCAGCGTACCTGACATAAACAATGTAATGTAGCAGGATGCCAGCACCGGTATAATAAACGGCAACGCCAAAGCTGGCGTCAGGGCCAGTGTCAAACCGGCAACGCTCAAAACGCCGCCCATCACTGCGAATGCAATTATAAGTTCAGCACCTGTGGAAGCCAGCGTCATAGCGGGAGGCAAAAGCGCCCAAAAACAACCGATGCCGAACGAAATCGCGCTGACTATCAACCGCGGCTTTTTGTTTAAATTTTCGGCATGTGAATTATGAGCGCCGACATTTGAGTTCCGCAAAAATAAGATTGCCAGAATACTGGTAATGCACAGCGGAAGATAAGCGACGCTTCTCAAATCTGACGCGCTGGACGATGCAAACGCAACAAAAATAATACTTGCCAACAAAATATTGGTCAGCATCAAGGCCGGCACAAGACGCGCAGTCAATTCCAGTTTTTGCGACAAAACTTGGTTTGTCTCAAGAATTGGTTCAACGGTCATTTTATCTGCTGCAACCTTATTATGGCGCAGCTTCGATAAGCCTCTGAAAAACCGCTTGTTCATACGCATTCATGTCCACTCCGAATTCACAGGCTAGAGATGGAAGGTTGATATTTGTTTTAAATATACAAAACGGTCAAACATGATTAATTTATAGTGAAATTATTTAATACAAATATAGACTTCAATATAAATTAACCGTCGCACAAAATTCAAACCTGTGTGCAATGATATTATACGATTTTGTAAATTTTGCTCATCTATGTTCGCCCGATAAAAATAATAACAGGGGGCTTTACTATGAGCAACAAATTGGATGCAATCAAACTTAACGCCATTCCATTGGCAGCATTAACTGGAAGTCTACGTGATTTTCGTGAGCCGGGCGGACGTGACCTACTTGCGCGTGCGGACGCATTTTATGCATGGCAGGATTTGAGGCGGGATCACAGCCTTTGGCCTTACTCGAAATCAACTGATACTGCCCCCAAAACCAGCTGCATCGCCCGCGATGATGCAGGCGAAACCGTTGAGGGCGTCAACTTTGCCTCGCAGGATTATTTGAGTCTGTCTTCGCATCCAGCAATTAAAGATGCTGCAATTGAGGCTGTCAAACAATACGGTGTTCATAGCGCCGGTTCAGCTGCGCTGCTTGGAAACACAAAAAATTCACTGCGTTTGGAGCGGACGATCTCTGACTTTACGCATGGACGCGAAATTGTGCTCTATCCAACAGGCTGGTCAGCCGGGTTTGCTGCCGTTCAGGGGTTTTTGCGCGCTAACGACCACGTGGTTTTGGATGTGCTCGCCCATTCCTGCCTGCAAGAAGGTGCGCGCGCAACAACAGGCAATATTCACTTCCATGGTCATTTAAACGTTAAAGGTCTGGAGCGCCGCCTGCAAAAAATTCGTGCTGTCGATACTGAAAACGCAATCCTTGTTGTAACCGAGAGCTTGTTTTCAATGCACTCAGATACGCCTGACATCCATGCGTTGAAAGCAGTTTGCGTTGAATATGGTGCAACGCTGCTTGTTGATTGCGCACACGATTTCGGATCTATCGGCGAGGATGGCCTCGGGCATCTGGGGCTGCAAAACGCAATGGAATGCGCAGATATTATTATTGGCAGCTTTTCCAAAACGTTTGCATCCAATGGCGGGTTCATCGCTGTGCGTAACCGCGCTCAAAAAGAGTATCTGAAGTATTATTCAGCCACTCAAACCTTCTCGAATGCACTTTCGCCGGTTCAGGCTGCAACTGTTCAAGCAGCATTTGAGATCGTTGCGTCTGAAGAAGGCCGCTTACGCCGCCAGTCACTCATGGATAACATTTTGTACATGCGTTCAGAAATGACGAAGGCGGGTTTAGAAACTCTTGGAGATCCTTCGCCAATCGTGCCTGTTCGCGTTGGAACGGAAGGTCAGGCCCGTATTGCATCACACAGATTGAACCAGTTTGGTGCCATTGCTAACCTTGTTGAATACCCTGCGGTTCCGCAAGGCGGAGCGCGTTTCCGGGTGCAAGTTATGGCAAACCATACCCACCAGGAAATTGACGTTCTGATTAAATCCATGGTATCTGCAATGCACATTGCTGAGGCAGACTATCGCCCTTACCGCTCAGTGACTACTATTGAGCAAGCAGCGACGAAGGTTGCAGCATAGTCAGATTAGGTTGGGACATAATGGCTATAACTTTGCTTGCTGTCGATGATGATGCAAGTTCAGCAGAACTGATTGTTCGCATAGCCGAGCGATGCGGGTTTGAGGCGTTTGCAACCTCAGACCCGCGCGGCTTTATTGAGCTCTGCAAACAGCTTAAACCTTCTGTTTTGTCGATCGATATCAACATGCCGAACATCGACGCTAACGGACTGTTGAAGTTGCTGCATGAGGCAAACTTTCAGGGCAAAATCATGATTGTCAGCGGGCAGGATATGGAAACGCTGCGCGTCGTTGCTGAATTTGGCGCAAGCCTGGGTCTACGCAAGCCTGACGTGATGCAAAAGCCGATTGATATTGCTAAAATGCGATTGATGCTAAGCGGCTTCAGTAGAGAAATCCAAGCCGATAGTGCTGTTTGAACGTTACCTGTCAGCACGCGGCGTTTGGTGAAAATGCGGGCATTTCAAATGTTTGAATTGACGGCCTTACAATGCAGCTGCCCTGCTCATTCGCGTTGTGATGCCGGGAACCAAAAGCTGATCCATTTTCCCGAGTAAACGTGCCAAATCAACAGGCTTTGTATCGAAGTCGTCACATCCGGCCGCAAGTGCCTTAGTACGATCTGATTCAAAAGCGCTGGCAGTAAGGGCTATTACGGGAATCGCCGCCGTGGCTGGATCGGCTTTAATTTGCCGCGTCGCCTCGCAGCCATCCATCTCACCTAGTCCAATATCCATCAGAATCAAATCAGGTTTGATTGTTTTGGCAGCGAAAATTCCGCTTGGGCCATCCTCGGCAAAACGCACATCGAATCCGCGCCGTTCGAGCCTGCGTCCAAGAACATCGCGGTTCATGGGATTATCTTCAATAACCAAAATCAAATACATTTTCACACACCTGTTGCTGAATAGACGGGTTAAACAGCGATTTGTTGGATTGTTTCCAGACGTTCAGCGTTTTCAATTGCAGATATGAGCCGGTCACGATCAAGAGGCTTTGCAATGAACCCGTATGCGCCATCCTTGGCAGCCCGCTGACGCTCATCCAGCACACTCAGCATCAACACTTTAACATCGGCACAGTTACCGTCGCGCTTGATCTGGTTGAGTAATGACCAGCCATCACTTCCCGGCAGCATAATGTCGAGGATGACAAAATCAGGCTTGGTTGATCGAACGATCTGCAAGCCCAATTGCGCGTTATCAATAAGAACTGTTTTATAGCCTTCTTTTGACAAGATACGCTCAGCCAATTCCAAAATAGAATGATCATCATCAATAATTACGATAGTCTTTTTGCTGTTGACAGGTTTGGCCATCGGCGCCGGCGAAATCATCGCAAGCTCCTCGTCAGACATATCTTCATCTTCATTCGTGTTGAGCCGCGTTGGCGTGACATCGGCCATTTCAATTGAGGGCGCTTTTGAAACCACCGGTTTACGATCAGACATGCGCTCCATTACATTGCCACCAACATTGACCGCGGGCAGAGTAATGGTGAAGGCCGAACCGACGCCAGGCGCACTCTCGACTGTAATTTCACCCTTCATAAGCTGGCAAAGTGTTTGGCTAAGTGACAAACCGAGGCCGGTGCCACCAAATTGTGAAGCTACAGCAGAATTGGCTTGCTGGAAGTTTGAGAAGAGTTTCTTCTGGTTTTCATGGCTGATGCCAACCCCGGTATCAGCCACTTTAATGATAATGAATTCCGAATTATCCTGCAATTGGCGCTTAAATGACAGCGTAACCTTGCCGTTGTGGGTAAACTTGGCAGCGTTCGACAGCAAGTTGAGCACGGCCTGACGCAGTTTGGTTGCGTCAGCATCGATAAAGCCAAGGTCTGCTGAACGTTCAATTGCAAATTGGTTGGAGTTGCGCACCACCATTGGCCGGGCGGTAAACTCGATCTCGTCGATAAAGCGATCAAGCGACATGCGCTCAAGATAAAGCTCCATCTTGCCTGCCTCGATTTTGGAAATATCCAAAATATCGTTCACCATCGACAACAAGTGTTTTCCTGCGGCACTGATTTTCTGCAAGTCCGAAATCTGCTCGCCGCGCCCGTCAATTTCAGCGTCTTCAAGCATGATTTCACTGTATCCGATCACGGCGTTCAGCGGCGTGCGCAACTCATGGCTCATTTTGGCCAAAAATTCTGATTTCGCGCCGTTGGCGGCTTCAGCTTCTTCTTTCGAGATTGTCAAAGCAGCCATCGTATCCCGGTGACGCTCGATTTCCTGCATCAGACCGGATTGTGAGTCGATAATATTGGCGTAGTAAATGGCCATCATAAACACATAGGCCGAGGCCAAAACTGCTGACAAAATGCCGATCGTGGCCAGGTTTTCAAGTGGAATATGAACCGGGAACCCGCCAAACAAATATGAAACATAAAAAGCCAGCATACTGAGGCCAATTTCAGCAATAACCGCCAGCCGGGTGAATGTTGTTGCACCAAGATAAAAGAATGCCAGCAGCGGAACGATCAAAAGCCACATCAAAAACGGTGAAGAGCCGCCACCGTAATGGTAGGAACCCCACAAAATTGCGAAAATCAGGTTCTGAACCGAAATTAGCGCCAGAGTTTCGTATTTAATCGGGGTGAATTTGACGGCCAGCAAAAAGACCCAAAACAAAGTGATAGATGCACCCAGGATTGGCACATGCGGCCAAGGATTTGGATCATAAAACATCAATAAAATAGTAATAGGATGGCTGATGATGGGCCCAAAGATATGGCTGATCAAAAACATCCTGACGCGCCGCTCGGATAAAACATCGCCGCGGAATCGATCCGGCATGAACGCATCAACGAGACGCTCCAGCATGAGTTGTGTTTTTGAAATGGACAGCATGGCGGTCTCCCAATCGAGCCAGCCAACTTAGCAAACAGAATGTAAAATATTGGTTAGTGCGTGTTAACGGATTGGGTACTGCAAAAGCCGGTCAGAGAGACTGATCCTCTGCGCCCTGCCGGAAGCTGCAACCTCATGCCGGATTACCACGCGGTGGTACACGCCAAGTAACGTAACCGACGAGATGATCGCGGCAACCCCCGATGTGGCGTCGACCCCCGCTGGCACGCCCGCCTCACCCACACTCACCAGCGGCACCATACCCGCAGGCACGATCCCCCAAGGCTTCACCTTCCAAACGACATGGGTAAGAATAGAATCTCACACTCCCAAAAACACGCCATTCATTCCCGATGATTGTTCAGCTTTATCCAGTATCACTTGCAATTCAGCTGCGCGGGCGAAATTTGGTTCGGCTACTCCCTCGCTGCGAATGGCGCTGATAAACCGCTGATACACTGTTGGCAAAACCGGCGCTTCAACATCGTGCCATGTTGCCGTTTGGAGGTCGGGTTCGAGGCAGGCGCGGAGGCGGCTGATATTGTTTTCGTAGCTCACTTCCAGCCCGCCTTTATTGCCGTAAAGACGCAGGCGCAGATCGTTCAAATGGCCGGAGGCAAAGCGGGTGGCGGAAACCGTGCCGATTGCGCCATTGTCGAGCACCAATTGCATGGTTGCGCTATCGTTGGCGTCGAGCACATAATCGCCGATTTTACCGCCGGGCGCTTTATCAAACGTCGCCAGACGGCAAGAGATTTCGCGCACAGATTGGCCTGCAATGAAAGTGGCAAAATCTAGGATATGAATTCCAACATCGCCAAGCACGCCTTTTGAGCCATGCGCGGTGGAGAGCCGCCAGAGCCACTGGCTTTCTTTATCCCAAGCGCCCCACGCTGGCTGAGTCAGCCAACTTTGCAGGTAAGACGCCTCAAAATGGCGGATCATGCCAATCGCCCCTGCCCGCACCATTTTGGCGGCCTCCTGCAGTGCGGCAACATTGCGGTAAGTCAGATTGACCATATTCACGACGCCAGCTCTGGCGGCTGCATCGGCCATCTCACGGGCATGGGCAGCATTGGTGGCAAGTGGCTTTTCGCACAGCACGTGTTTTCCGGCAGCCAAAAGCGGCATCGTTGTCACGTAGTGCGCCGCATCGGGCGTGACATTAGTGACGGCGTCAAAATCACCCCAAGCCAGAGCGGCATCGAGCGAGGTGAAGCGGTGTTCGATATTGTGTTTATCGGCGAAAATGGCAAGTTGTTCGGGCCGTGTATCAACACCGGCGACCAATTCCACGCCTTCAATTTCGGCGAACTTTTCAGCATGATTACCGGCCATGCCGCCAGTGCCGAGGATTAAAAGCCTTATCGATTTCATGTTAGCGCAGGCCCTCTTCACCATCATTGTGCAGGCGCGGGCCGCGCTCGGTGATCGGTTCCAGTGCCTTCCCGACCGGCGTGTTGGGCGCGTCGTTCGGGTCGGCAATGCGGGCTTCCGGGTTATGGGCCCATTTGACCGCGTTCGAGATCACCTTTTGCACATTGGCGTCGTGATAGGTCGGATAGGTTTCATGCCCGGGACGGAAGTAAAAGATGTTGCCCGCCCCGCGCCGATAGGTCAGACCCGAGCGGAACACCTCGCCCCCGGCAAACCAGGACACAAAGACCGTCTCCAGAGGCTCGGGCACGCCAAAGGGCTCGCCATACATCTCTTCATATTCCAGCTCGAAATGGTCCGGCAGGCCGCGCGCAATGGGATGCTGGCGCGAGGTCACCCACAGCCGCTCGCGCTCGCCCGCCTCGCGCCAGGTCAGGTTGCAAGGCGCCCCCATCAGGCGCTTGAAGGGCTTGGCGAAATGGGCCGAGTGCAGAAAGATCACGCCCATGCCGCCCCAGACGGCATCGCAGACCCGCTCGACGATCTTGTCCTCAACCGCGCCATGGGCGGCATGGCCCCACCAGATCAGCACATCGGTCTCGGCCAGCTTTTCGCGGGTCAAGCCATGCTCGGGGTCCTGCAGCGTCACCGTGGTGGCCTTGAAGGCAGCGTCACGGTTCAGCGCCTCGGCGATC
>JANMFT010000044.1:0-3608 GCA_031374255.1 Limoniibacter sp.
GCAGAACCTTGAAGAAGGCCAGATCGTTGACGGTATCGTCAAGAACATCACTGATTACGGTGCGTTCGTTGATCTCGGCGGCATTGATGGCCTGTTGCACGTCACTGACATGGCATGGCGTCGCGTCAACCACCCGAATGAGATCGTCAATATTGGCGAAACTATCAAAGTGCAGATCATCCGCATCAATCAGGAAACACACCGCATTTCACTCGGCATGAAACAGCTCGAGTCTGATCCATGGGTGGCGATTGGCGATAAATATCCGATTGGCAAAAAAGTCTCAGGTATTGTTACCAACATCACTGACTATGGTGCTTTCGTTGAACTGGAAGCCGGTATTGAAGGCCTCATCCACGTTTCTGAAATGTCGTGGACCAAGAAGAACGTCCATCCGGGCAAGATTCTGTCCACCACGCAGGAAGCTGATGTGGTTATCTTGGAAGTGGATTCGTCGAAACGCCGGATTTCGCTTGGTCTCAAACAGACGCTGGAAAATCCTTGGGCTTCTTTTGCCGCCAACAATCCTTCCGGCACCATTGTTGAAGGCGAAGTGAAGAACAAAACCGAGTTTGGTTTGTTCATCGGCCTTGAAGGCGATGTTGACGGTATGGTGCATTTGTCTGATCTGGATTGGACACGTGCCGGTGAACAGGCCATCGAAGACTATAACCGCGGCGACATGGTTAAAGCACAGGTGCTTGATGTTGATGTTGAAAAAGAACGTATTTCGCTTGGCATTAAGCAATTGAATGGTTCAGGCGAAGGTGCGGTTGCACAGCCATCATCAGCCTCCAAAGCTGCCAGCAATGATGCGCCATCAACCGGTGAACCACGCAAGAACGCTGTTGTCACCTGTGAAGTGACAGCCGTTACTGATGGCGGCCTTGAAGTGCGTCTCGTTGAATCCGGCCTCGACAGCTTCATCCGCCGTGGTGATCTGAGCCGTGACCGTGATGAGCAGCGCCCGGAGCGCTTCTCTGTCGGCCAGAAAGTCGATGTCCGCGTGCTCACCTATGATAAGAAAGCCAAAAAAGTGACAGTCTCGATCAAAGCGCTTGAAATCGCTGAAGAAAAAGAAGCTGTTGCACAATATGGTTCAACCGATGCCGGTGCCTCATTGGGTGATATTCTCGGCGCTGCATTGAAAAAACGCGATACCAACTAAGCTTGGTTTGAAGCTTTGAAATTGAAAACCTCGCTGGAGCAATCCGGCGGGGTTTTTGTTTACATTTTGATTTATTTCGTGAATTACATCGATAATGACAGTCACTTTACCACCCAAAATCGTTCCGCGCTTAAGGGCTGCTCCAAAAATTCGTCAACTGTATTGGTGTGATTTTCCAAGGGACGCACAGCTACCGGAACTATGGAAGAGGCGTCCGGTTGTAGTTTTGTCAAAGACAGCAACGCTCTTTGGAACAGTTGTTATTGTTCCGTGCACCACTCAAGGAAATTAAGACCCGCTGCTTTCGTACAAATTAAAGACAACCATAGATGGTAGTGAATCATGGGCGATTTGCGATAAGCCAACGACCGTTGCTGTTAGCCGCTTGACCACTGCGCAGGGTCAAATACCAAGATTAACCGAAGTGGAATTTGACGAATTGTTGGTTGTGTTTTTTAGTCTTTTGCCAGTCGCAAATATGCGTAAACGCATAATTTCTTGACGGTGACGGTTTGAATGTGTAGGTAAATCCTACATACGGCAGTCTCCGGATTGTCCGCTGCCCTAGACGGGCACTACAGGCCAAGGGAACCCAAAAGGTTCCCTTTGGTTTTTAACCCCCGCCCATAATCAGTTCCATAATGGTCGTTTGCTTAGGCACGCCGCCCACCGGCGCTAAGCCATCCGTATCGGGCCTTGCTTCGGTAATCACCGCATTGCTGTCTTTACCCAGCTCTCCGGCAATAATATCTAAAATCGTGGTTGCGGGACGCTTCTGGTCGGTGCCGATGAGCGGCTGCGGCTCCAAGCCCTTATGGGCAGCCAACATAAATTCGCGCCATGCGGTGGCGGGCAATGAACCGCCGGTGACATCCTTCATCGGGTCGCCATTATCGTTACCGAACCAGACACCCGCCGTCATGTGTGCGGTGTAGCCGATAAACCAAGCATCGCGGGAGTTTTGGGTGGTGCCGGTTTTGCCTGCTGAAGGCCAGTTGAACGCCGCTTTTTTGGCGGTGCCATCAGTGACCGTCACACTCATCATCCGGTTCATTTGTCCGGCAATTGAGGCGTTGATAACACGGGCCTTGCCGACATCCTGATTTTCATAAACGACCTTGCCATCATTTTTTGTAACCAACTCAATAAGCCTTGGCGGGGCCTGCAAGCCGCCATTGGCAAACGCGGCATAGGCCGCCGTCATTTCGAGCGGGGTCACGTCAGAGGTGCCAAGCGCAATCGAGGCATTATTGGTGAGCGGCGAGGCAACACCCAAACGCATGGCGGTTTCCACCACCTTGCCGGGGCCGACTTGCATGGCGAGTTGCGCGGCAACGGAATTGAGAGACTTTGATAGTGCAGTCGTCAGCGACACCGGCCCGTAATATTTGTCTTTATAGTTTTCTGGCGTCCATTTTCCGAAGCGCACCGGCTGGTCGTTGACGATAGTTTCCGGCGTATAACCGGCTTCCAGCGCAGCCAAATAGACGAAAGGTTTAAACGCGGAGCCCGGCTGACGTTTGGCAGTTGAAGCGCGGTCAAACTGGCTCTTGGCGTAATCAACGCCGCCAACCAATGCGCGCACCGCGCCTGTGGAATCCACCGCCACCAATGCGCCTTCGGTGACGCGCAGCTTTTTGCCATTGGTGATGATGGCTTTGCGGATGGCGGTTTCAGCGGCCCGTTGCAGCCGCAAATCCACTGTGGTGTGCACCACCAGATCGTCCTTCACTTCACCGACAAGGCTGATGATATCGTCCATCACGCGGTCGGCGACGTAGTTTTCCGCGCCCGTCCAATAGGAGGCCGCGCGGATGGTGTCTGCCGAAAGTGCCGTTGTCATATCTGCATCATTGATGACGCCGGTATCACGCATTGCGGCAAGCACCAATTGCGCGCGGGCATTTGCTGCCTCAGGGTCGCGCGCCGGTGACAAACGCGATGGTGCTTTAAGCAAACCTGCTAGAAGTGCCGCCTCTTGAAGCGTAACTTCACGGGCGCTTTTACTGAAATAACGCCGCGATGCCGCTTCTACACCGTAAGCGTTTGAACCAAAAAACACGCGGTTGAGATAAAGTTCCAAGATTTGATCTTTTGAATATTTATGTTCCAGCCAGAGCGCCAAAAGCACTTCCTGCACTTTGCGCTCCAAAGTGCGCTCAGGTTTAAGAAACAGGTTTTTGGCCAATTGCTGTGTGAGCGTGGAGCCGCCTTGCACCATGCGGCCAGCCGTCACGTTGGCCACCATGGCGCGCAACAAGCCAATCGGGTCAACGCCGAAATGGCTCTTGAAACGGCGGTCTTCGATTGCAATGACGGCTTTGGGGATGAATGGCGACATTTCGCCAATGCTTAAGGCTTCGCCTCCGGTCAGTCCGCGATTGGCAATCAATGTGCCGTCGCTGGCGAGTATTTTAATGTTGGGTGCGCGGTCCGGCAC
>JANMFT010000067.1:0-3834 GCA_031374255.1 Limoniibacter sp.
AGCGCCAAACTGGGGTAAAATGCTCAGCCTTGGCATGTTGGGCAACCGCAAGAAGGCTATACGCGGCAGTGATTTTGTGATGGATCACGGCAAAATTTCGATTGCCAACGCAGGAATTTTTGAAGCTGATCCAGTCAATATCATACGGCTGTTTCATCAGGCGACGCTTGAGGATTGCTTGTACCATCCTGATGCTTTGCGGCTTGTCACGCAATCACTCAAACGCATTGACTATGATCTGCGCACGAACGCGGAAGCCAACCGTTTGTTCATCGAGATAATGACGTCGCGGCGCGACCCTGAATTGCATTTGCGCCGCATGAACGAGGCGGGCGTGCTCGGGCGTTTCGTGCCGGAGTTCGGCCAGATTGTCGCGATGATGCAGTTTTCTATGTATCATCATTATACGGTGGATGAGCATATTTTGCGGGCGATTGCCGCGCTTGCCGCTTTGTGGAATGGCTCCAGCGCGGAAGATCATCCGCTTGCCGCGAGCTTGCTGCCTGAACTCGAACCGTATCGGCGTTTGCTGTTTGTGGCTTTGTTTTTGCACGATATTGCCAAGGGCCGCCCGGAAGACCATTCGGTTGAAGGCGCTAAAATTGCGCGGCATCTCTGCCCGCGCTTTGGTTTTACCGTTACCGAAACCGAAACAGTCGCTTGGCTGATTGAGCAACATCTGGCGATGAGCACGGTGGCGCAAACGCGCGACCTTTCAGACCGCAAAACCATTGAGGATTTTGCGGCTGTGGTGCACTCGATGGACCGGATGCGGCTTTTGCTGGTGCTGACAATTTGCGATATTCGCGCCGTTGGCCCCAACACCTGGACGGGCTGGAAAGGCCAATTGTTGCGCACGCTTTATGCTGAAACTGAAATATTGCTGACGGGCGGATTTTCAGAAGGCACACGTTCCATGCGTGCTGAAGCCCAGCGCAAACGGCTGGAAGAAGCACTTTCCGGTTGGCCGCAAAACGACCGTACCAAATATGCCGGTTTGTTTTATGGAAACTACTTGCTGGCTGTTCCAGGTAAATCCCAAATGGCCCATGCCGGTTTTCTGCGCAACAGCGACAAGGCCGGGAAACGTCTGGCAACGATGGTGGAAACCAAAGCCTTTGAGGCCGTGACCGAAATTACTGTTCTTGCACCTGACCATCCTCGATTGCTGTCGATCATTGCAGGCGCATGTTCCGGAACCGGTGCTGATATTGTCGGCGCGCAGATTTTCACCACCACCGACGGCAGGGCTTTAGATACCATCCGTATTGCGCGCGAGTTTACCGATAATGCCGATGAACTCCGCCGCGCCAGCCGGATCGGCACACTGATTGAGGATGTGCTGTCAGGCAAAGCCGGTCTGCCGGAAACCATCCACCGCCAACGCAAAAAACGCATCTCGAAAGTGTTCGAGATTACACCGCGCGTTGATGTGCGCAACGCGCTATCGCACCGCTATTCGGTGATTGAAGTTGAGTGCCTCGACCGCATCGGACTGCTTGCGGAAATCACCCGCGCGATCTCAGACTTATCGCTTGATATTGAATCAGCGCAAATCACGACATACGGCGAGAAAGTCATCGATACGTTTTATGTGACCGATTTAATGGGCTTTAAAATTGACAGCCCGCAGCGGCAGAAACGCATCATAAAGCGCCTCATTCAAGTGATTGAAGAAGGCATGCCCGGCGTTGGCAAAAACTGGACAAGTGACGACCGCGCCGAGGCGGCAGGAATCACAGTATGAAGATAAGTTTTTAAATGAGCCTGTTTAAGAAATTCGCTACCGTTGGCGGCTCGACACTTGTCAGCCGCCTGTTTGGCTTTGGCCGCGAAACCCTGATGGCCACCGCGCTTGGCACTGGCCCCATGGCAGACGCCTTTTATGCAGCCTTCGTGTTCCCCAATCTGTTCCGCCGCCTGTTTGCCGAAGGCGCGTTCAATGCAGCCTTCGTGCCACTGTTTGCGCGCGAAATTGAAGCTGGCGGCAAAGACGCGGCAAAGCGCTTTTCAGAAGAAGTGTTCGGCGTTCTTTTTACGGTTTTGACGCTGCTGACGTTTGCCATGCAATTGGCCATGCCGTGGATCGTGCAATGGATTATTGCGCCGGGGTTCGATACTGCATCTGAGAAATACGACGCCACGTATCAAATGGCGTTGATCATGTTTCCCTATTTGATGTGCATGTCGCTGACCGCAATGCTGAGCGGCATGCTGAACTCGCTGCATCATTTTTTTGCCGCCGCCATCGCGCCGGTGTTTCTAAATGTGATGATGATCGCCGCTTTGGCCTACGCGATTTGGTTTGGCACGGAGGCCAGAACCACTGCGCTTTACCTGTCTTATGCGGTGCTGATCGCCGGCGTTTTGCAATTGGCTGTGCTTTATATCGGCGTGCGCCAAGCTGGAATGTCGCTCAAATTTAAGCGCCCAAGACTGACCCCCAATGTCAAACGCTTGCTGGTGCTGGCGTTTCCGGCGGCAATCACCGGTGGCGTAACGCAAATCAATCAAGTGATTGGCATGATGCTGGCGTCCAGCAAAGAAGGCGCGATTTCAGCTTTGCAATTTGCTGACCGGCTTTATCAATTGCCGCTTGGCGTGGTGGGTATTGCCGTTGGCGTGGTGCTGTTGCCGGAACTGTCACGTGCTTTGCGTGGAGGGCGCGAGGCTGAAGCCAATTCTATTCAAAACCGATCGCTGGAATTTGTGCTGTTCCTCACGCTTCCTGCGGCTGCGGCGCTTTGGGTTTTATCGGACGAATTGATCCGCGTGGTGTTTGAGCATGGCGCCTTTACGCCTGCTATGACCACCAACGTGGCGTCAACGCTTGCGGTTTACGGCCTTGGCCTACCGGGTTTTGTAATGATCAAGGCGCTGATGCCGGGCTTTTTTGCACGTGAAGATACCAAAACGCCCATGCGTTTCACCATGATTTCGGTGGCAGTCAATTGCGCGTTGGCTGTTGCCTTGTTTCCCTATTTTTCGGAACGCGGCATTGCAGCGGCGGCAACGGTTGCAGGGTGGTTGACTGTGATCATGCTGCTGACAACCCTACTCATGCGCGGTCACTGGGTATGGGAAAAGGCGCTGACGAAGCGCATCATACTGTTGATTATTGCCACCGCAGTGATGGCAGGCGCGGTGCATTTTGGTGCGATGTATGTTGCCCCGTGGCTGAAATCCACAACGCCATTGCTAACCCAAATTCCGGTCTTGCTGGGCTTGATCGGCTTTGCGATGGTTGTCTATTTCGTAACCGCCTTTGCCATTGGTGGAGCGGATTTTGGCATGATCCGGCGCGGCCTCAAGCGCAAAAAAGGCGAAGCTACACCTGTCGATTCTGGCATGGATTCCGGCATAGACGGCGCTTGATTGAAGAGGCCCGCTCGTCCATAAGCCGGTTTTCAACACAGGCCTTCCACAAGCCCGGAGCATATGATGTCCAACTTTTACCCGCGCGTTTTTTCCGGCGTGCAGCCAACCGGCAATTTGACGCTGGGCAATTATCTCGGCGCAATCAAAAAATTTGTTGCTCTGCAAAACCAGATGGACTGCATCTATTGCGTGGTGGATTTGCACGCGATCACTTTGCCGCAAGACCCTAAGGAATTGATGGCTTCAACCCGGGCGGTAACAGCGGCATTTCTTGCGTCCGGCATTGATCCGACAAAGCATATAGTCTTCAACCAAAGCCAGGTGCACCAGCATGCTGAACTAGGTTGGGTGTTTAATTGCATCGCCCGCCTTGGCTGGCTCAACAAAATGACGCAGTTCAAAGACAAGGCCGGCAAAGACCGCGAGCAGGCGTCCGTCGGCCTTTATGCCTACCCC
>JANMFT010000070.1:0-1603 GCA_031374255.1 Limoniibacter sp.
AAGGCGCGGGTTTTGAATGCCAAAACGAGTGGTCAAATCACGCGCCGTAATCACTGCGGTTTGGATAATTGACTCAGTGGTCAGCGCCGCGATCACATCCTTGAGAGGAATATGGATTGTGACGGGCACAGTGCGTAAATCAGGACCGGCGATCATCATCACCGGCTTTAGAGGTTTGCCGGTGTATTTTTGCGCAAGCACGGCGAGATATTCGGTATGGCCGGGGTGTTTGAAACCAGCCTCGTAAAGCGGCTTTTTCGCGATAGGCAAGGTAACAACGCCCGAGGCTTTGCCTGCCATCACGTCATCGACGGCACGGTCAATCGATTCAAGAATGGCCGGTGAATTGGCAGGATTGGGAACGCCAGCAATGGCTTGAACTTTGTGATTCAGTGCATGGATCGGCACATCATCTGCCATGCCTCGTGACTTGCAGTAGTCCGAGTCGGCCAGCACATAAAATTCCGGCAAACCCAGTTGATGGCGCTGCCTCCACGCCTCGATCAACACGTCCAGCCCTATGCCTGAAGGGTCTCCCATTGTGACCGCTAAAGGTAACCTGTTACTTTTCAATGACTTGGCCTTGGAGGTGCATGCGGTGAGTCGGGTGGTTTATAGTATGATTCAGGTTGAGGCATCCAGACAGCCCCTCATCCGACCCTTCGGGCCACCTTCTCCCCGTGAAGGACGGGTAGAAGGAAAGAAAGCAAGTGGCGTCACAGATTGGTGACCTCTCTTTTCCCCTTCGCCCCGCCCTTCACGGGGAGAAGGTGCCCGAAGGGCGGATGAGGGGCAACTTAACGTTCTTCAAACTAGCAATAAATAACTACCCGTTATACCCGCGAAAAACCAATGATGCATTGGTGCCGCCAAAGCCGAACGAATTCGAAAGCGCAACATCAATGCTGCGTTTGCGGGGTTTTTGCGGCACAAGATCAATCTCGGTTGCCGCAGCGGGATTATGCAGATTTCGCGTTTGTGGCGCGATTTGGTCACGGATCGCGAGGATCGAAAATATAGCCTCGGCAGCACCAGCGGCTCCGAGCAAATGGCCTATCGATGATTTGGTGGATGACATCGAAATTTTAGATGCGGCGCTGCCTACCAGACGTTCAACTGCACCGAGTTCAATAGTGTCTGCCATGGTCGAAGTGCCGTGAGCGTTGATATAGTCAATATTTGCTGGCGCAATTTTAGCGTGGCGCAGTGCATTGGTCATGCAGCGGAATGCGCCTTCACCATCTTCGGGCGGCGCGGTGATATGGTGGGCGTCACCGGTGAGGCCATAGCCAACGATTTCAGCATATATGCGTGCGCCGCGTGCTTTGGCATGCTCAAGCTCTTCGAGCACAACTACGCCAGCACCTTCACCCATGACAAAACCGTCGCGGTCTTTATCGAACGGCCGCGATGCTTTTTCTGGCGCATCATTGCGCGTTGATAAGGCCCGAGCCTGGCAAAAACCGGCCAAAGATGTGGGCGTAATTGTCGCCTCGGTGCCGCCGGCTATCATTACGTCGGCCTCCCCCCGCTCAATAATTCGAAAAGCGTCGTTGATGGCATGCGCCGAAGAGGCACACGCCGAAACTGTGGCATAGTTGGG
>JANMFT010000086.1:0-3799 GCA_031374255.1 Limoniibacter sp.
GGCGACCCCGATAAACTGGTTGAAGCGCACCATGATATGCAAGCCGTTGCTGACAAAGCAGCCGCAAAACCGGTCACCATTCGCGCAGTTGAACGTTTTGCGTTTTACGCTGAAGCCAAAAATTGTTTCGCCGTGGTGCAAACAACAGACACCGGGCCTTACGGGTGCTTTTTGTTGAAGAAGGGTGTGTTGTAACGTTTGGTGGGCTTGGTTTACCCCCACCCTATATCCCTCCCCACAAGGGGGAGGGAGGCTTTAGCATCCCGCTTCATTCTTCAAATTCAATACCAGGCACAAAATTCAAAAGTAAGTTTGCAATGCATGGGTCCCCCTCCCCCTTGTGGGGGTCCGAAGGACGGGGAGCGACCCGTGGCGCGAACCCAATAAAGGGTGGAGGTAAACTCAACCCACGGAAATAAAGGCAAACGTCACTCATTCAATCCCATAAAACTCCGCCGCTGATCCACCAAAAATCTGCGCCCGATTTTCTGCTGAATAATGCGCCGTCAAATCCTTCGCACTTTGCTGCCAGTCGCGATACTCGCAGCGCAACCGGCACACAGGCCAGTCAGACCCCCACATCACGCGCTCCGGCCCGAAAGCCTCTAGCACAAACTCGGCATAAGGCCGCAATCGCTCTGTCGTCCATGCTTCAATATCTTCGGTCACCAAGGCTGAAAATTTGCAAAAGGCATTGGTCTCGCTCGCAATTCTTGCCATTCCCTCAGACCAAAATTTAAACTCATCTTTGGCAGTTGCGTGATCGCAGATTTGCGGCTTCATGCAGTGGTCTACGACAACGCGCAATTTTGGATAGCGCTTAAATATTGTTAGAAAATTCTTGAGATGCCGGGAAAAGCCAAGCGCATCAAACGTCAGATCCAATTCCACCAACGCATCAAACGCCCATTGAATATCGGGCCGGAGTATCCAATTGTTATCAGCAATATCTTGGATCATTGGGCGCACGCCAGCAAATTTCGGATGGTATTTCAAGCGTTCGAGTTGTTTCAAATCAGCTTTGTTTTCAAAATCCACCCAACCAACAACTTTAGCTACGCTTGGGCTTGCATCAGCAATACCCAGCATAAATTCAGTTTCGTTGATTGTTGGCGCAGCCTGCACCAGAACGGTTTTCTCAATGCCGGCCGCCTTCAACTCGGGTGCCAAATCATGTGGCATATATGGCCGGTCGAGCACTGGATGGTCCTTAGGCATCCAAAAATAATCGCCCCGCTGCGGCGTCCAATAATGCTGGTGCGCGTCGATCAACATCGCTTAAACCGGAGCATCAGCCCGCATCAGGCCTTCCTCTTTTAATTCTGCCCATAACGCCAATGGGATTTTGGCCGACAAAATCTCCAGATTGCTTTTCACTTCCGCTGCGGTTTGGCCGCCGGGAATCAGTGAAACAACTGCAGGATGAGTAAGCGGAAAATTCAAAGCCGCCTCAATCAACTTTACATTATGGCGGTTGCAGACGGCTTCAATCTTGGCAACCGTTTCAAGAATGTCTTGCGGTGCAGGATTATAATTGTACCAAGCGCCCGGTTTTGGTCCGGTTGCCAATATGCCGGAATTATATGGCCCGCCCAGCACAATGCCAACCCCGCGACTTTCACACATCGGGAGAAAGCTCTCTAAGGCCTCCTGCTCCAAAAGCGTGTAGCGCCCTGCGAGCAAAAACAGGTCAAAATCGCCGCGCTCAAGCATCATCTGGCAAGCCTGCCATTCATTAACGCCCGCCCCGAACGCATTGATGACGCCCTGCTCGCGCAGCTCCAAAAGCGCGCGGTAACCGCCCGCCATAAAAGCTTCCAAATACTCATCGCGCTTTTCATCGGTGCCATGGGTGAACACATCAAGATCATGTGCAAACAAAATATCAACACGGTCGAGGCCCAGCCGTTCGATTGAAAATTCGAGCGAACGCATCACACCGTCATAGGAATAATCATAGATCTCGCGCCGGTTTGGCACATCAAAAAACTTGCCAATGCCTGTGCGTTGTTCAGGCGGACACACGGTCAGCAAGCGCCCGATCTTAGTGGATATCACGAAATCTTCGCGCTTTTTGCCACGCAAGAACCGGTTGAGCCGCGTTTCTGCCAGACCCAGACCATAAAGAGGCGCGGTGTCGAAATACCGGCTGCCGGTTTCCCATGCGGCTTGAAGCGTTGCGTTGGCTTCATCCTCGCTCACGGCGCGATAAAGGTTGGCCATCGGCGCGGTGCCAAACCCCAGCTCTGTAAATGAAATGCCGCCATGTCGGTCTAAGTGCCGTGTTTTCATATCAACACCTTTTCAAATTGTACCGGAAAACTAACACAGGTTTCACGGCAAAACACCAAAGATTTGTGCCGCTGTTTAACCCCCACCCTCTATCCCTCCCCACAAGGGGGAGGAGGATGGAAGCATCGTATTTTTTCTTCGGCACTTCGCGCTTGATACTAAATTCACAAGTTGACTTGAGAAGTCAAAGTCCCCCTCCCCCTTGTGGGGAGGGATAGAGGGTGGGGGTAAACAGCGGCACAAATCATCCTGCCCTTGCCACCAGTTGTTCAGAAATCTAGGCTTGCCCTCAATCATAGGGGGCACACCATGACAGCAAAATTCCGCGCCGTGTTCGGGCAAGGCAAACCCTTGATTGCTATGGTGCATTTAGGGGCACTTCCCGGCTCCCCGCTTTATGATTTTGAAGGCGGCGTCGAAGCAATCGTTGACGCGGCGGGCCGCGATTTGGATGCATTATGCGCCGCAGGTTTTGACGCCGTTATGTTCGGCAACGAAAACGACCGGCCTTATGAATTCAATGTCGATACCGCATCAACGGCAACAATGGCTTACGTCATCGGGCGATTGAGGCCTCGCATCACCGTGCCGTTCGGGGTCAACGTCCTGTGGGATCCGATGAGTTCGATCGCGCTGGCTGCAGCAACCGGCGCTTCATTTGTGCGCGAGATTTTCACCGGAACCTATGCGTCAGACATGGGGCCATGGACGCCGGATGCCGGTAAAGCCATGCGTTACCGCGACCGGCTGCATAAATCTGAAATGCCGCTGCTCTATAATGTGTCTGCCGAATTTGCCCATTCGCTTGATACACGACCCGTGGCTGAACGCGCCCGATCTGCGGTGTTTTCGTCTATTCCCGATGCGATTCTCGTCTCCGGCCCCATCACTGGCGAGCCAGCGCCAATGCAAGATTTGGAAAGCGTAAAACGCGCCTTGCCCGATATGCCGGTGCTGGCAAACACCGGGGTCAAACACGCCACGGTGCGCGATGTTTTGGCAATTGCAGACGGCTGTATTGTGGGTTCGGCCCTTAAAGTCGATGGCCATACTTGGAATGCGGTTGACCCCGCGCGCGCCCGCGAATTTGTTGCCATCGCCAAGGGACTTTGAACATGCACTATTACCTTGGCGTTGATATCGGCACTTTTGAAACCAAAGGTGTGATCACGGATAGAGAGGGCCGAATAATTGCCCAGGCCGCCCGCGCCCATAAAATGCTGGTGCCTGAGCCGGGTTGGGCAGAACACAACCCCGAACAGGATTGGTGGGGCGACTTTGTTTACGTAACCAAAAAGCTGCTCTTGGACAGCAAGATCGACCCGAAATCCATTCGCTGTGTGGCGGCATCCGCAATTGGCCCTTGCATGCTCCCGGTTGATAAAGCTGGCAATGCGCTGATGAACGGCGTGCTCTATGGCGTTGATACCCGCGCAGCCAAAGAGATCGACGAACTCAATGCGCTCATCGGCCAAGACGCGATTTTCGCGCGCGGCAATAATGCGCT
>JANMFT010000150.1:0-4108 GCA_031374255.1 Limoniibacter sp.
ATTGCGAACGGGTGAGAATTTGTTCGTTTTTTCCGTCATTCCCGCGCAGGCGGGAATCCAGCTTGCTCAATGACAACAAAAAGTAAGCTGGATCCCCGCATTCGCGAGGATGACAAAAGGATTGAGTTCACAACTTCCTCAGCGACACCTGATCCACCAAATGGTCGGGGCCTTTACGCAAAATCAAATCGGCGCGTGGCCGTGTCGGCATAATGTTTTCATGCAGGTTTTTCAAATTGATGTCGCGCCAGAGTTTTTCGGCAATTCCACGCGCTTCGGTCTCACTCATTTCCGCATAGCGGTGAAAGAATGAAGCGGGGTCGCGGAACGCGGTTTGGCGAAGGCCCATAAACCGGTCAACATACCAGCGGTGAATGTCTTTCTCGTCGGCGTCAATATAAATTGAGAAATCAAAGAAATCCGACACCATCGGCACGTCACGGCCATCCGGCGGCAGCTGCCGCGTTTGCAGCACATTGATACCTTCAAAAATCAAAATGTCCGGCTGGTAGATATGAATCTGTTCATCAGGAACGACATCATAAATCATATGCGAATAGACCGGCGCTTCAACATCTGGATCACCTGCTTTGATGCCGGAGAGAAATTTCAGTACCGCTTTTTGGTCATAGCTTTCAGGAAAGCCTTTGCGCTCCATCAAGCCGTTCGCTTTCAATTCGGCATTGGAAAGCAAGAACCCGTCGGTGGTGACAAGATCAACCTTCGGGCTGTTCGGCCAACGCGCCAAAAGCTCTTTGAGCACGCGCGCCGTGGTTGATTTGCCAACAGCGACCGAACCGGCAATGCCGATGATAAACGGCGTTTTACGTTTATCCGGCACGTTCAGGAATTTACGGCGCTGGTAAAACAGCCATTTGGCCGATTCGACATGGGCCGAAAGCAAACGCGACAAAGACAGGTAGATTTTTGCAACCTCGCCCAAGTCTATCGGGTCGTTGATGGAGCGGAGACGTTTCACTTCATCATTGGTCAGCGTCAGCGGCGTATCGGCGCGGAACTCCGCCCACTCTTCAGCGGAAAAATAGCGGTATGGGGAGGTAACGGGCTGGTTTTCTACAAGCTTATCCAAAACCTCACCTCTCACACTTAAGCCACAGGCCGCGACGCCTTTTCAGCCGTGCCGCTTTGGCCAGTGCGCCGCCCCAATTCTTGCAGTACATCACTCAAGGGAACCTTTGCGAGCGCCATCACCACCAGCCAATGATAGAGAAGATCAGCGCTTTCGCCAATAAGCGCTTTTTTATCGTGCTTAACGGCGGCAATCACGGTTTCCACCGCCTCTTCGCCAAGTTTCTGTGCGGCCTTGTCCATGCCTTTGGCCATGAGCTGCACGGTCCATGATTGCGGATCACCGGATTTTGCGCGCGCGGCAATCAAGGCCTCCAAATCCTGTAATTGAAATTCGCTCATTTCCTCAATCCAATCTTACTGGAACGCCTGCTGCGCTGAGCGCAGCTTTGGCTTCGGCAACTGTATAGGTGCCAAAGTGAAAAATCGAGGCTGCAAGCAGCCCGGTTGCGTGGCCAATTTTTGCGCCATCTATCAAATGATCCAATGTGCCAACACCGCCAGAGGCAATCACCGGAACCGGCACGGCATCGGCAATCGCGCGGGTCAGCGGTAAATCATAACCGATCTTGGTACCGTCGCGATCCATTGAGGTGAGCAGGATTTCGCCTGCACCCAGCGCAACGACTTTTCGTGCAAAATCGACAGCATCAATGCCGGTGGCGTTGCGCCCGCCATGAGTGAAAATCTCAAAACGGTTCTGCTCGCCGGGCTTTGATACTTTCTTTGCGTCAATCGCCACCACAATGCATTGATTGCCGAACTTATCGGCAGCTTCGGCGACAAAATCAGGGTTGGTAACCGCCGCTGTATTGATCGACACTTTGTCGGCGCCAGCAAGCAAGAGTTTACGAATATCCGACACTTGCCTGACACCGCCGCCAACTGTGACCGGCATGAAACATTCATCTGCGGTGCGGGCCACAACATCATAAATGGTGTCGCGGTTTTCAATTGATGCGCCGATATCAAGGAAACACAGTTCGTCCGCACCCGCCGCATCATAGGCTTTGGCAATCGCCACGGGATCTCCGGCATCAATCAAATCGACGAAGTTGACGCCTTTAACGACACGCCCGTTTTTGACGTCCAAACAAGGGATGATGCGGGTTTTGAGGGTCATACAGGCGCAATAGCGCCTGCATGAAAATCAAACAATAGTTTTAAACAGCGGCCTCTTTGCGTCCGGCCATTTCATCTGAAAAGCCGTGGTTGACATCGCGGTGGCCCGCCTCGTCCAAGCGCACCGCAATCACCACGTCACGCAAGCGCGCATCGGCTGGCAGATTCCAATAATCTATGGCGAATTTCGGCGCTGGAACGTTCTCCGTCAGACCCGCGTCGATGGTCTCTAAGTATTGGGTGTAGCTGTAAACAGCCTCCTCTTCCAAATAACCGACAAACCGGTGCGCCACGCGCGGGAAAAAAATATAAAAGATAAAAAACCCGTTGAAGAAAATACCCTGCGCCAAAATAATCAATGCGCGCTCAAACCAATTGGGTTTGGCAACCTCAATAAATGTCATCAAATGGGCGCGCTCATTTTCAGCTTCATCAAGCAGGGTTTTAATCCAGCCGCGATCATCTTGAAACCGGCGCAGTGCCCGCAAATGTGTCAGCATGCCGCCAACCATGCCGGGAACCGCCGCAACAGTTTCCAGAATTACGGCGCGGTGGCCATAACGTTTGCTGAAAAACGCGTCCGCAAAAAAACGCAAAAATTTAACCGCACCCAAGGCAAATTTATCGCCAAAGCCAATCGGTTTGTAATGCGTGATTTCGAGCGTTCTACTATCAGCAAATGTTTTGGTGTCAGAATGTGCCATCTTTATTCCCTCTTTTTGTCATCACCGCTTACGTGGGATTTCGGGGCGCAGTTTTTAATGCGACCAATTGACAGGGTGAGGGAACTATTTGGCAGATTGCAATATTGCCAGCGCTTCAGCGGCATTTATCCGGCCATCATAAAGCGCACGGCCGGTGATTGCGCCTGCAAGACGCGCGGCATCTGGTTGCATCATGCGGGCAACATCGTTGAGCGAAGCCAGACCACCTGACGCAATGACGGGTATCGACACCGCATCTGCGAGCGCAATCGTCGCCTCCCAATTGATTCCCGCCAGAATGCCGTCACGGTCGATGTCGGTGTAGATGATGGCGGCAACGCCCGCGCCTTCAAATTTTTTCGCAAGTTCAATCACACCCAAAGATGAGGCTTCCGCCCAGCCTTCGACGGCCACCTTGCCGCCTTTGGCATCAATGGCGACTGCAACTTGGCCCGGAAACAAACGACATGCTTCGATCACCAGTTGAGGGTCACGAACCGCAACAGTGCCAAGAATGACGCGCGCCAAACCTTTGTCGAGCCAAGCTTCAATATGCGCCAAAGTTCTGATGCCGCCGCCGAGTTGCACCGGGTTTTTGGTGGCTTTCAATATGGCATCGACCGCCGCGCCATTGCGGCTTTCACCGGCAAAAGCGCCATCCAAATCCACCACATGCAGCCATGAAAAACCTTGGGCCTCAAACGCCAAAGCTTGGGCAGCCGGGTTTTCATTATAGATGGTCGCTTGTTCCATATCGCCGAGTTTCAAGCGCACGCATTGGCCGGATTTGAGATCAATGGCGGGGAAAAGGATTTTAGACACGGCCAATGCCTTTTTTTGTTTGCGCGCCCTTACGGGCAAGTTGCTTCGGGCGACGCGCAGGGCCGGAATTCAGGTCAATGGCTGGAAAGAGGATTTTGGTCATTGGAAATCGACCCTTGCTTTCGCACAGTGGTTGACCCCCACCCTGTATCCCTCCCCACAGGGGGGAGGGGAATTCAAGCATCTGATTCCGTCTCGCAGACTTTGTGCTTGATATTGAGTTCGCAAAAAGAAGCTGGATGCAAAAGCCCCCCTCCCCCTTGTGGGGAGGGATACAGGGTGGGGGTGAAGTGATGCAGTAAACATCACACCCGCCACCCCAGAAAATTGCTTATCAGCTTCAAGCCAAGCTTTTGGCTTTTTTCGGGGTG
>JANMFT010000154.1:0-4951 GCA_031374255.1 Limoniibacter sp.
AGAGGGGTGCTAAAAATGGCCCGTTCAATGGTTCCAAGTATGGCTTCAAGCGAAGCCGGTCTATCGCGCTATATGGATGAAATCCGGCGCTTTCCGATGCTGTTGCCGCAAGAAGAATATATGCTGGCGAAAAGCTACACCGAACATGGCGATGTTGATGCGGCCCATAAATTGGTGACCAGCCATCTGCGCCTTGTTGCAAAAATTGCCATGGGTTATCGCGGCTACGGTCTGCCGATGGGCGAGGTTGTATCCGAGGGCAATGTCGGCCTGATGCAGGCTGTCAAGAAATTTGAGCCCGAACGAGGGTTTCGCCTGGCCACCTATGCCATGTGGTGGATCAAAGCTTCGATCCAGGAATATGTGCTGCGCTCATGGAGCCTTGTGAAAATGGGCACAACCGCCAGCCAGAAGCGGCTGTTCTTTAATCTGCGCAAAGCCAAAACCAAATTGCAAGCTTTGGGCGAAGGTGATTTGCGGCCGGATCAAGTGGCTGAAATTGCCACCAAACTGAATGTCAGCGAGGCGGATGTCATTTCAATGAACCGCCGTTTGGGTGGCGACGCCTCGCTCAATTCACCCATTAAAGCCGGTGAGGGCGAAAGTGGCGAATGGCAGGATTGGCTAGTTGATGATTCGGCCAGCCAAGAGGCGATGCTGATTGAAAACGACGAGATGGACAGCCGCCGCACGATGCTGTCCGGCGCGCTTGGCGATTTGAACGACCGCGAGCGCCGGATATTCACCGCCCGCCGTTTGGCCGAAGAGCCGGTGACGCTGGAAGAGTTGTCGCTGGAGTTTAACATTTCGCGTGAACGTGTGCGGCAAATTGAAGTTAGGGCATTTGAAAAGGTTCAGGGGTTCGTTGTTGCTGAGGCGCATAGGCAGGCCGCAGCAGGTTTGCCAGCGAAAGCAGCGCAGATTGGAGTGAGGTAGTGGCTAAACGCGTCTTGTTCGAAGAAGACCCTCCCCAACCCCTCCCGCAAGGGGAGGGGCAAAGGCCTGCGTTTACCGCGAGCGTTTTGCGGTGTTCTCACTACCAAGAAGGATAGGGTCTTTGCCGCCTTTAGCCCCTCCCCTTGCGGGAGGGGTTGGGGAGGGTTCTTTAGTGCACTGAGCTTGGTTGGCTTTGGGCCTAGACTCAAACGCCCTTCAGCACACCCAGCAGATCGCGGTGGATAAACTCATTGCCCGCAATGATCATGTTGCTGTTTACGACGTCATGGCCGCCAGCCTCGTCAGTTATATATCCACCGGCCTCCCGGATGATGATAGCGCCTGCGGCAACATCCCAGGCAAAGAGGCCCTCTTCCCAAAAGCCATCCATGCGTCCCGCTGCAACATAGGCTAAATCCAAGGCTGCTGCGCCTAATCTACGCACACCGGCCACTTCCGGCATCAACCGTGCAAGTTGCTTCAAATATTTGCCATGATCGCCGCGCCCGATGTGCGGCACGCCAGTGCCAATCACTGCTTCATGCATGTCGCGTCGGCCTGCGACGCGCAAGCGGCGGTCGTTCACAAATGCTCCATTACCGCGTTCTGCGGTGAACAGCTCGTCCATAACGGGGTTAAAAACGAGGCCCGCAACCAATTGGCCTTGGCGCTCCAAGGCAATTGAAATTGCAAACAGCGGTATGCCGTGAAGGAAATTCGTTGTGCCGTCGAGCGGATCAATGATCCAGCGATGCTGCGGGTCATCTCCGATGATCTCGCCCTCTTCTTCCATCAGAAACGAATAGCCGGGGCGCGCGCGCGAGAGTTCCGTGTGCAGAATTTTCTCGGCTTTTTTGTCGGCTTGGCTGACAAAATCCCCCGGGCCTTTGACAGAAACCTGGAGATTTTCAACTTCACCAAAATCGCGCGTGAGTGATTTACCGGCTTTATAGGCGGCCTGTATCATCACGGTCATAAGTGCTGAACGGGCCATATTTAAATTCCAATCATTCTGCGCGGCGAACGTAAGTTAATTCTTCGGTATCAACGATTACGCGTTCGCCCGAACCGATGAATGGCGGCACCATAATGCGGACGCCGTTTTCCAACATCGCAGGTTTATACGAAGATGTTGCGGTCTGGCCTTTAACAACTGGGTCGGCCTCTGTTATCATAAGTGTCACTTGCGCTGGCAGGGAAATGCCAATCGGGCGCTCCTCATGCAAATCTACGGTCACTTTCATGCCGTCTTGCAAGAAGGCGGCGCGTTCACCGACAAAGTCCTTTTGCAGTTCCAGCTGCTCATAGGTTTCGCCATCCATGAACACCAGCATTTCACCTTGCTCATAAAGAAATGTGAAGTCTTTTTGCTCGAGACGAACACGCTCGACGGTTTCGGCAGACCGGAAACGCTCATTGAGTTTGGTGCCGTCGATCAGATTTTTCAGTTCAACCATATTGAACGCGCCGCCCTTGCCGGGCTTTACCGCCATGGTTTTGACCGTCACCCAAAGGCCGCCATTATGCACAATCACATTGCCCGGACGGACTTCGTTGCCGTTAATTTTCATTTGGAGTTACTCACTTGAGAAGAAGGGCTGTAGCCCCGAAATTTGAAAAGGCGCAACTGCCGCGCCTGATTTGGCCGCTCAAAACCATATTTATGATATGAAGGCAACTCTTGCAGAGATTATCCGCGTTTGTTTGCTTCAACCAAAGCACTGCCGCGTTCCTCATCGGTGAGGCCATCCATGAAATCATCAAGATAGGCGTCTTTCAAGCCGCTGCGTTTGGCGCGAATATACCAAGAGGCGGCGGTGATTGAATTGGGTTCAACCCCGAGGCCAAAAATATAAAGTTTGGCAAGGCGGGTTGCGGCAATCAAGTTTCCACTCTCAGCGGCGCGGCGCACCCAGAGATAACCGGTTTTAAAATCCTTGGCTCCAAACAGGCCGTCGACAAGAGCAGTGCCAAAATCAAGTTGCGCGGTATCAAGGCCAAGTTCGGCGGCACGTTTGAGATGGAACTGAGCCTTCCCGCCATCCAAACTCAAACCGCCGGTACCGTTTTGGTAAAGTTGCGAAAGGGCATAATGCGCGCCTGAAATATTGGCAGTAGCCGCTTTTTGAAACAAAGGCGCAGCTTTACGCAGGCCGACATCGCCGGGACTGTCGCCAACAATAATTTGTGCCAGATTGAACGCTGCAAAAGCATTTCCAGCATCGGATGACGCTTGCAGCATCATGAGTGCTTCGGAGCGGTTGGCATTTGTGCGGTCGAGCGGCTTGTCACCGAGAATAATTAAAGCAGATTGCAGTTGGGCTTCGGCATTGCCCTGCTGTGCTGCCGCCATGTACCAGCGCGTTGCCTCGGCCACATTTTTTGGCACGCCAAGCCCACGCGCATAGATTTCAGCCGCCAGCATTTGAGAAGCAATTTCGCCTTTCTCAGCCTGCGGCAGCGCCAGTTTCAGCGCAGTCAGATAAAGGCCCTGTTGGAACGCACCATAAGCCTCATCTGGGGGCCGGTTGCCGAACCGGTCTTTGCCGGGGGCAAGTTCGGTTTTAGGTGGGGTTGGCGGGGTAACCGGCGCAGGCATTTCGGCTGCAAACGTTGAAGTTTGAAGCATTGCGAAACACAGCAAAGCGCAAGCGATTTCCCTCATGCGCCAGTCTTTGCAGTCAAGGCCGCCTTTGCACTCAAAATAGAATTGGCTTTAGCGACTGCCGCTTTCGGGTCTGCGCTTGTAAACACGGCCTGGCCAAGGGCAATAAATTCAACGCCGGTGGCGGCTGCAGCGGCAACAGAATTCAACGTGCTGCCCGCCATGATGATCGCCGGGATTTCGATGATCTCCGCCCACCACTCAGCCATTTCCAGATTGCGCGGATGCGGGTCTTCGTGAGTGTCGCCGTCGAGCTTGCCGATAAATACATAATCCGGGCGTTCTTCGCCGACATCCAATGCCTGATCGCGGGTTTTACCGGCATTAGCGCCGACAATTGATTTGCCACCGGATTTTTTAATGGCGTCGGCAACGTGGCGCGGCTCAGCGGTCAGGTGAATGCCGTCAGCCCCCGAGCGGCCAATCGCGCGGGTATCACCGGCGATGATCGTTGCGGCGTTTGCGGCTTGGGCGATAGGCACCAGAATTTCTGCTGACCGCAGAAATGCAGCTTCATCGAGCGCGTCTTGTACTATGATCACGCTCGCCACATCGCCGCCCGATAGTGCGGATGCAAGAACGGCCGCTTGCGCTTCCGGCTCCGCATTGGCGTGCAATACCAAAACAAGGCGTTGCGGGAAAAATTCCAGTTTTGATGCTGGTTCTGCGGCCATTAAAATTTAGTCCTTGTTCAAAAATCGCACTTGCGCGGGATTGTGGTTCTGTTGCGGCAAAGGCATGGAAGAGTGCTGTAACGTTGCGCGGCCCTGAATGGAAGCGCCGCCTAAGCCCAAGGTAAATTCCGCTAATGTTGCCTATTCTCACCGACCCGAATTTTTATTTGGCTGCTATACCCGCGGTGCTTCTGGTCGGGCTTTCAAAAGGCGGGTTTGGCGGGCCGATGGCGTTGGTTGGCGTGCCGATTATGGCGCTGGTGATTTCACCGGTGCAGGCGGCGGCGATATTGCTGCCGATTCTCATAGCGTCAGATGCCATTGCTCTTTGGGGTTGGCGCGGGCAGGCCAGCTGGCCAACGCTGAAACGTTTGCTGCCGGGCGGTATTATCGGAGTTGGTATTGGCTGGTTGCTTGCGGCACAAGTGACGCCGAATATTGTGAAACTGCTGGTCGGGTTGATTGCTATTTTGTTTGTGATGCGGATGGCAACGCAGAAATTTATGGGCCAAACTGCGCTCGCAGGTGAAAACACAGTCGCCGCTATGTTCTGGGGTGGACTTGCGGGCTTCACCAGTTTTGTGGCGCATGCCGGTGCACCGCCATACCAAGTCTATGCGCTTCGGCTTGGCCACTCTCCGGCGGTTTATGCTGCGACCAACACTGTGTTTTTTGC